>CAYOOS010000228.1:0-6961 GCA_964405585.1 uncultured Acidobacteriaceae bacterium
ACGCCAACTCCGCCACCTGGGCCTATGCCCCCGGCCGCTCCTGCGCCGCCGCCGTATCCAAGACCTTTCCCCGTTCCAGTCCCCGGCCCAGTCCCAGTCCCTGCGCCGCCTCCAAATCCTGCTCCTCCGCCACTACCACTCCCACTTCCTGTTCCACCCCCCAAGCCGCTCCCCGGTCCGCCTCCAGGCCCCGCGCCTGGTCCCGCACCAGGCCCCGCGCCCGGTCCAGCTCCCGTCTCTGATCCCTGCGCCGCCGCAATCAGTTCCAGCAACTTCTGGGGGTCGTTCAGCATCTTCGTAAACTGCGCCTGGTCATCCCCCATCGAGGCGGCCGCGATTTGCGCCGCCATGCTTGCATCCTTCAGCCGCGAATCCGTGGCCACGAAGCAAATCTCGTTCACACGGATGCCCCGCGCATCCACAATTGCTTCTTTCAATTGTTGTGCTAATTCCGCGGGTTTGGCCTTACCCGTGGGAAATGCCCGTACAAACTTGCCCAGTTCCTCTTCCGTCAGTTCCGGCGTGAACTGCACACTCGCCAATCCCGCTGCGGACAGCAATTGTGCGAATTGTTTCTCGGACGGTGATCCTTCCAGCGGTACGCCATCCAACAAGAGTTGTGCGCCCGTCGCGCCCAGTAGCAGCCCGGATTCCGTCCCTTCCGGAATCGCGGTGCGCAATTCCTTCCATGCCACCTGCAACTGCTCAATGGTTCGCACGTGGTCGTATCCGTACAACCGCGCAAACTTCAGCAAGATGTTGAGGCTGCGTACAAATGCCCGGCCTGCGGTGGTCTTTGGGTCCGTTTTCATCCCGTCCCCGTCCCAATTGTGTCGATGGTCCTAAAGGTCAGTACCTTCAGCCATCTCTTCCTAGTACCCTAGGGCTCTTGCTTGAGCCTCACAATGGTACAGTCGTTCCATGTGACCCTATCGGCATCGCGCCATTCGAACAGTTCGAGTACCTGCTCCCCCGGACGGCTATATCCACTCAGGGTACAGGTATAAATCCGTGCCAGCGTCAATCCTGACTCATGTCGTGGGTTCCTCTTTTCCTGTTTTTCTCTGCGCTCCTCTGCGTACTCTGCCCCTCTGCGTTATCTTTTCCTTTCTTTTGTCTTTTCTATTTTCTAATTTCCTGTCTTCTCTTCCCCGAGCGTCCACGCCGCGACCAACCCACATTCCCGGGTCACTTACAACTTAATACTGATAACTGGAAACTTTATTCGTCTCGGCCTTACTTCATCATCGCCACGCGGCTCTGACGCCGGCTGCGATTTCCCACATTCGAGGGCTGGGGCAGCCCTCCAAGTTCCAACAGCAATTTTCGCAATCTCGATCGTTCATCCAATTCCATATCCACAAATTCGAACGCCATCGCCTGTGGGCGCGCGCCTCGCACAATCGCTTGCGCGCGGATATTCCGCACGCCATGGGAGATCTTCAATGTCAGCAGCGACCCCGGCGCCAGGTGGCGGTCCGCCGACCCGATGCCGCCTCCCATATTCAGTTCCGGGATCGACAGGCGAATGTTGTCGCGCAAGTTCGTCGTCACCGCCGTAACTTGCCGCGAAAGTTTCAACCGCGCGTATCTCCGTTGCCGGATCACCGCCGCGTTGGGCTCCGGATCGATCGGCTCCAGCACCAGTTCTTTGCGGTCCAGTCCGCTCGCCGAAATCTTCTCCATTGCCACCGTCGGCTCGATCTTCTGCAACGCCTGCGCCGCGGCGATTCGCAGTTCCGCGTGATACGCCCACCGCCACACCTGCTTGGCGTCCAGGATGTGCTGGAACGCCGCGCTGGCCGCGCTCGCCCGCAAGCGGCCCGCGGCTTCAATGGCCTTGATTCGCGTAAATCCGGGCGTCGCTTCGTCTTGCGTCAATTCCACGATCTTCGGGATGCACTCGGCTCGCGAACTCATCCCCATCTCGTCCAGCGCCAGCGGCCGGATCAGCGGATCCAGCGAATCGTACAGCGTCACCAGCAACGCCCCGCGCTGCTCCGCCGGTGTCGAGGACAATTGCCGCACCGCGCGATCATGCGAATTCCTTGGCCATTGCGCCAGACGCGCCGGCAATATCTTCTCCACCGACTCCGGCGACAATTGGCTCAACAGCCCGATCACTTCCGTGGCTTCGGTGGCAGGCGCGCTTTGCAGTGTTTCGATCAGCCGCTGTACCGCTTCCTCGCCCAGTCCGCGCACTACCTCGCCCAGCAATTCGCAATCTTCCCGGAATCCGCAGTTCGAGAACCGGTTGGTCACATACTGCAGCGTCGCTTTTGGTACCAGCGCCAAAATGTCCAGCAAGCCATCGGGGATCTGCCCCGTGCGCAACGTATCCTCGATGAATTCCGGCAGCCGCTCTTCCGTCGCGATTCTCTGGCGCAACGCGTTCGTCGTTCCCGGCCGCACGGCTTCCACACTGTCCAGCGAAGCCAGCGCCTGCTGCATCGCTGGATAAAATTTCTTCGCTCCCGCTTCCTGGCTCATGCGGACAAACGCGGCTCCCACCAGCGTCTGCAAGTCTGCTTCGCGCTCCACCGCTAGCTGTTTCCCCAACCTTTGAATCACGTCAATCAGCGCGCTTCCGTCGCCGCTCCCATAAAACTCCGCCAGGTCCGATAATCCGATCGCCGTCGTTCGCCGCGCTTCCGGTGCATCCAGCGCCACGCAGGCCGCATATTTCGTCAGGATTTCGTTGACAGTCTTCAATTCCCCGCGCCGCAGCATCTCTTCCAGAAACCCGCGTACGTTGCGCGGCGGCACGCACCACGCTTCATCCGATGTCAGCACTTCCTTCTTATTCTCTTCGGGCACTTGCTGCCAGAACTCCTGGTCCAGCAATTCCGTGTACGACTGCACGGAAACCCCCGCGCTGGCCATCGCTTCTTCCTGCGCTCCCAGAATTTTCCGCAACGCCTCGATCTCCGAATTCATCCGGTCCAACAACTGCTTCACCGCATTCACGCGCAATTCCCCGCGCTCGTAACTGTCCAGCGCAAACCGGATCGCCACGTGTTCCGCCAATTTCAGAAGCATCGGCTTGTCCGGCGCATCCGAAGGGGCCTGCGCCGCCAACCCCGCAAGGGCCTGCTGCAATGTGTATTGCGCGCGCACCGGCATGGCCGTCAATCGCGACTGAAACGTCGCCGCTTCCATCCGGCTTTCTGGATCTTTCCGCGATTTCCCCAATTGCGCGAACAGGCCGATCATCGAGCGCACATCTTCTTCTGCGACCGCGTACGCTCCGCCTCCTACTCCGCCACCCGTTCCGCCACCGGCTCCAACTCCGGGCATGCCCGGAACTCCTCCCAGCGTGCCCCCGCCGCGCAATAATGCTGAAGCCGTAACCCATTTTCCGGGCTCCGCAGCTTGTCCTCCGCCTCCTCCTATCCCGCCGACACCTCCGCCCGATCCTCCACTTCCTCCTCCCGATCCTCCACTTCCTCCTCCCGATCCTCCACCTCCCGGCCCGCCACTTCCAGTTCCGCCGCCAAATCCTCCTCCACCACCTGTTCCTGTGCCGGTACCACCACCGGTCCCAGTGCCCGTGCCACCCCCGCCGCCAGTTCCAGTCCCCCCGCCTCCCCCGCCTGGACCGCCAACTCCTCCACTTCCACCCGTGCCCGTGCCGCCTCCACCGCCAGTACCGGTGCCGCTCCCTCCGCCGCCAGGACCGCCAACTCCCCCCGCTCCACCAACACCCCCGCCTCCACTTCCACCTGCGGCTTTTCCTGCTTCCCACAAACTTCCGCCGCCGCCCGTCCCGCCACTCCAGCTCGAGCCTGCCCCGCCGCCTGTTCCTCCGCCGCCACCGCCGAATCCCGGTCCGGATCCTCCGCCGCCTCCACCGCCCCCGCGCGAACTTTCCGCCGCCAGGATCAGTTGCAACAATTTATTGGGGTCTTCAAAAATGTCGCGAAGCTTGTCGCCGCCCGCACCCAATGCCTTGGCCGTCAACTGCGCCGCCACCTTAATTCCCGCCACCGAACCGTCTTCCGCCACAAACCGTATCTCGTTGATGCGGATGCTGGTGTCTCCGGACAACGCCGTCTTCAATTGTTCCGCCAGTTGGTTAGGCTTGGCATTCCCGCTCGGAAACGCGCGCACAAATCGCGAAAATTGTGGTTGGGTCAGGTTTTTTGCGAAGTGAATGCTGGCGATTCCCGAGGAGATCAGCAGTTGCGCAAAACTCCGCTCGCCCGCCGCTGATCCCAGCGGCACTCCGTCCAGCAATATCTGGTTACCGGAAGCTCCCAGCAGCACGCCGGTTTCGCCGCTTTCCAGCAGCGCCGCGTGCAGTTCTTTCCATGTTGTTTCAAATTGCGCGGCGGTGCGCACGTGTCCGAACTCATACAGACGTGCGAATTTCAGCAGAATGTTCAGACTGCGAACAAACGCCCGGGCCGATGATCGTGTGTCGCTCGCCATCCTCTGCGGATTTCCCTCTAGCTTCTTACTACACTAGGACGCAATCTGCACGGAAACAAGTGTCCCGCGAGGCCTTGTCGCCTTATCACTAACTCAACCGCCTCTTCCTCCCCCTCCCCTTTATCCTCCTTCCTTCCGTTTGCTCCACCCGCCAACTTGACAGTACAATCATTCTTCGCGATGGCCGACACTCCTCCACCCACCCGCTTTCGGCCGGACATGCCGCTGATTCCCGGCGTCACTGGTCCTTCGTCCAAGCTCCCTCGCCGCAATCCCCTTCTACCTCTCATCATCGCTTTCGTGGTCCTCGGCCTGCTGCTTTTCTTCGGCGCGCGTTGGATCACACATGGCCGGCCTTCCGAATCCGCTCGCGTCGAACCTCCTCCTCAGATTGAAGTGCCTCCGCCAGCTCCGGATCCCTCCTCTTTATTGCCTCATGCCACGGAAGCCAATCCCGCCATCGCCCAAATCGCTGATCTTGCCAAGCCATGGTCTTCCGAAGATTTCTTTGTTCGCAACCGCTTGACCGGCGAAAACATTCCCTCCACCATCGTCCGTCTCCCTGGAGGTTCCGCGGCTGCTCCTGCCGGCTACTGGGCCTTTTCTCGCAAGGCTCCCGACGGCGGTTGTGAACTCGAATACATTACCGACCTTCAAAAACTCAAGGATGAGTACGGCTTCCGTGCCGCCAATCATCCCCTCGTCGGCAATCATTGCAGCCACACTCTCTACGATCCCCTGAGATTCGCTAACCTTCCCGGCAATGTCCTGGTTCGTGGGGCCATCGTTCAGGGCAGCGACATCCGCCCGCCCTTCGGCGTCGAACTGCAAATTCAAGGCAAACAAATCCTCGCTATCCGCTCCGAATAATCTTTCCTGGAATTTCTTCTCTGCGTCCTCTGCGCTCTCAGTGATCTCTGCGGAAGGCCTTTCACTCTTTCACTTCTTCATTCTTTGACTGCCTTATTCCCTCCACGCCCCCCGCCCGTCGTACCTCCTCACCCATCTTCCCCACAATCATCATCCCCACCATCCTCTGATCCGCCCACCACGACCATAACGGATGTTCAAACGTCGCGGGTCTGTTGTGCTCAATAAAAAAATGGGAAACCCACGCCAACGTGTACGGCACCAGCAGCGCCAGCGCAATCCACCACCATCTTCGTTCAATCACCCCCGCCACCAAGATCGCCCATCCCGTCACCGTGCCCACAAAATGCATCACCCGCGTACTTCCTGCGCTGTGTGCCCGCACATAGTCCGGCCAAAATTCCCCAAATGTCATCTCACCCTCCCCAACTCTTATACTCTTTCACTCTTGTACTGCTTTCGTCTTTTCCTCTTTGACTCCTCCCCCGTTCTGCGCAACCATTTCATCTTCATACCGCGTCTCATAACTACGGAGGCCCAATGCACCGCCCTGGATTTCTGACTTCTCTTCTCACCCTCGCTTTGGTATTCCCCGCTGCTTGCAACAAGCCCGCCAACAACTCCATCACCAACGACTCCATCGCCACCGACATCAAGGCCAAAATGTTTTCCGAGCCGCTCCTGAAATCCTCCACCGTCAACGTCTCCGTCAAGGACGGCACCGTCACCCTCTCCGGCCAACTCTCCGACGACGCCGCTCGTCTCGCTGCCGAACGCATCGCCTCCAGTGCCAAAGGCGTTTCCAAAGTAGTTGATCAAACGGTCGTGCCCATCAAGCCCGCCCTCGCCGAATACACTCCGCCAACCGCTCCGGCTCCTCCCCATGCAGCCAAACCTTCGCATCCTGCGCGCGCCCCCAAACCTCAAGCCGCCGCGCTTCCGCCAACGCCTCCTACTCCCGCAAATCCTCCCGCGCCGGAAAACTCCTCCGTGGAAATGCCTTCCGGCCCTGCACCGATTCCGGCAGCCGCCCCCGCTCCATCTCCTGCCCCCGTCCCTGTCGCGCCCCCTTCACCCCCTCCTCCTCAGCCCGTCACTGTCACCCTTCCCTCAGGCACTGTCTTCACCGTGCGCACGATTGACAGCATCGATTCTTCCACCAGCCAACCCGGCCATATCTTTCGCGGCTCCCTTGACGCTCCCGTTCTCCTGGAAGGCAATCTCGTCGTCCCCAAAGGCCTCAACATGAATCTGAAACTCATCAAGGCCAGCACCGCAAGCGGCCTCAACGGCTCCAGCGAACTCACCGTCTCCCTCGATAGCTTCACCTATCAAGGCAAAACTTATCGCATCTCTTCCAGTGATGTTCAACAAAAAGGTGAGTCGCGCGGCAAACGTTCTGCCGCTGTTATCGGCGGCGGCGCCGTTCTCGGCGCAATCATCGGCGGTCTCGCCGGAGGCGGCAAGGGTGCAGCCATCGGCGCCGGCGTTGGCGGAGCTGGCGGCACCGCCGTGCAAGCCACGACTCACGGCAAGGAAGTCCGCATCCCCTCCGAGACTCACCTCGACTTCACTCTCCACGATCCCCTGGACGTAACCTACGTCCCCTCCAAGAAATCTCCCAACTCCAGCACCCCACCCCCCGCGCCCCCAGCCGCCA
>CAYOOS010000229.1:0-6924 GCA_964405585.1 uncultured Acidobacteriaceae bacterium
CTGAGGGCGCCCGAAGAGATAGAGCTGGCTCATGGGCATGGTGAGATACGACTCTTTCTCCAAGCTGGCAATGGCGCCCAGCAGGATGGTTGATTTCACATCAGCATCTACGTGGACCCATCCGGCCGTGGTGAAGACTTTTTTCATGGCGTCTTCGCTTCCGATGATCAGGAAGTTGACCATGTCACCCGGATCACCTTCCTTGTCCCCGACGCGCCGTGGGATTCTGGCGAAGAGATCATTGTCAATACCGGTGATAGATGTAACCCGGCGCGCGATTTCGCGGGGAGTGGATAAGCCAGCGGCATATACCTCGAGTTTCACGGTGTAAGAACCAGTGGGGGTATCGCTGGCGGACTGATTGATGCCCAGCGATAATTTGCCGCTGATGGGAGAGACGACGTTTTTACTTGCGCCGAGCAGGAAGGGTTGTGCGACATCAGGATCACCGATCCTGGCGATGAGCGCGCCACGACCGGATTCATTATCAGGAAGGTTGCGAACGAGATCCTTGAAGCCGCGGGTGAGGCCGCCGGGACCGTTATCGGCCTTGGCGTCGGAATAGTGGAGAGTTCCAGTGGCAGTAACAACGAATCGTTGGCCGGGCTCGAGGGTGATGCCTGTGTCCGTCCAAACTTTGCCGCCATCGAGCGTGAATTCCCGTGAGAGAGGCAGGTTCGCCGGAGAAGTGGCTGCTTGTGCCGCGGGAAACAGGGCCGAGGGAGTCGACGGAGCAGCATCATTGCGGGAGATATGCGCGATCAGGTAATCGGGTGGAGAAGGAATGAGAAAGAGAATTGCGAAGGAAAACAGCGAAACAAATCCGGTGCGCATAGCCAAGAAAAGGCTCCTAAAGGGCAGCTGTCTTCATAAGTAACAAGAATAGGAACTTGGAAGCAAGCCCCTACCACGAGCGTTCGTATGCTCGCGTACAACGGATTTGATGGGTGCGGACATCCAGTACGTGTGGGACTGGGCGTGAAAAAAGAGGGGCGATTCCTTGACTGATCGGGAGTGCGCCTGTACATTGGCAAGAGGCGGCGGCAGTGCGATTCGTGAATGTCCGTATCCGTAAGTGATACCGCCATGAACGCCTCATGAGTCGGCCAGGACGCGCCCGCTAGAGTTCCGCGTACTGCCGGGCCTCGAATAATCAGATGATGCAAGGGAATGCCGGAAGAATCTGCGTGGTGCTGTTGGCGCTCGGAGTGTCTCTGGGGATAGCGGAGGCGCAGGGAAAACCACAGGCGGCGCCGCAGAAAGCACCACAGACACAGAGGATGATCGCGGCAGTTTCGCCCGTTCGAGTCGACGGCAGCGAGGCCATGTTCACGACGATGTGCGCGCTGTACGCGGCCGGGTACGAAGGGGAAGTGAACGAGGACAATTGGTCCACGTTCCGCGCGGAGATCAAGAAGCGGGTACGGCAACAGCAGGGGCCGGCCGTGGAAGCGCTGCGCGAGTTTTACACGCAACATCAATTGCGGGATCCCGGCGCGATGCTTTCACGCTACGTCTGGTTCGGCTTGGTGGCGGGACCAGCGCCAAAATTCCAGCCGGTGCTGCGGCGAGACGAATTACCGCCGGAAATGCTCTCTCTGGAAGGCTTCAGCGAAATTCTCTCCAATTACTATACAGAACAGAATATCGGGCAGATGTGGCGGCAGGTGCAGCCGGTGTACGACCGGGAAATCGAGCGGCTGCATGATCCGGTTTCGCAGACGGTGATGGTGTCCACGGCGTATTTGCGGGAAATCCTGGATCCTACAAAGCCGGGGACATTCACGATCGTCGTGGAGCCGCTGGTAGGGCGGATCACCAACGTGCGGAATTATGGAGACGCCTACGCAATCATTTTAAGTGGTAGCGAAGAGATACCAATCGACGTGGTGCGCCACGCGTTTCTGCATTTTCTGCTGGACCCGCTGCCGCTGATGTACCCGCACGTGGTGGTGGTGAAGCGGCCGCTGTTTGAGATGGGGGCGAAAGCGCCGCGGCTGGCGGCGGATCTGAAGGACGATTACTTTTCGTGGTTTTCGGAATGCATGGTGCGGGCAGTGGAATTGAAATTGAAGAGGATGTCGCCGAGCGAGCTGGAAGTGGCGTTGGCGAAAAATGACGCCAGTGGATATGTAATGGTGCGGACGCTATTCAAGGCGCTGGGGGATTTTGAGAAGTCCGAGCCTTCGATGCGCATCTATTTTCCGGACCTGGTGCGCGGCATCGACTTGAAGGCGGAACAGCAACGGGTGGCGGCCATCAGCTTTGCCCCGGAAGAAACACAAGAAGAAGCAGCGCGGTTAAACAGGGAAGACGTGGCGCGGCAGCACAGACTCAAAGTGACGACAGTTCCGAACGATCAAGAAGCCCTGGCGGAGCTGACGGAGGGGGAACGCCGAATTGCGGAGCGGAATCCGCGGGCAGCGGAAGGTTCGTTCAAGAGCGTGCTGGCCAAATATCCGGATCAGCCACGCGCGTGGTATGGATTGGGAATGGTGGCGGTGCTAGACCACGACGCTCCGCGGGCGAAGGAAATTTTCGGAAGGTTGACGGCCGGAGAACATGCGGCGACGCAGGACCCCATGGTGCTGGCGTGGTCCCATGTGTACCTCGGCCGGATTTACGATGATGAAGGACAGTTGGACAAATCGAAGACAGAATATCAGGCGGCACTCACGGTACAAGGGGCCCCGGCCCAGGCGCAGCAGGCAGCCCAAAAGGGGCTGGGTGAGCTGGATCTGAGGAAACCCGTCGAGCGGCCCTGAGCAGAAAGAAGGAGAAGGAAAAATGAAACGGATAAAGATGGAATTGGGAATAGCGCTGGTCCTGGGGATTTTGCTGGCGGGAGGAAGTGCTGTCATGGCGCAAGCACCGGCTTCGCAACAGCCAAGTACGCCAGCGCAGACGGACAAAGACAAGGCCGTCGCACCGATCACCACGCAACCCCTGACGCTGGACGCAGCGCCCCCGCCCGTGAGCGCCGAGGAAGATGCAGCGATGAAAACGTTTCGGGACGCGCCCATCACCGACGTGGCGAAAAAGAATCAACTCGCAGAGGACTTTGTGCAGAAGTATCCGGAAAGCCGTTACCGCGTGGAAGTGTACAGTTGGCTGGTAAAGGGCTATCTGGGTGTCGGGCAAGTGGACAAGATGGAAGCGGCAGGAGACAAGGAACTGGCGATCGAGCCGAATGACGCCACAACGCTGGCAATCATGGGATCCACGCTGCCCCGCGCGATTAACTCCAGCACGCCGGACCCGATGAAGCGGCTGGAAAAAGCGGAACAGTTTTCGAAGAGGGCGCTGGATTTGATCCCGGCGTTGCCGAAACCCGCGAACCTCACCGATGAACAGTTCACCGCGGCGAAGAATCAGACAACCGCGATGGCGTACAGCGGGTTGGGGCTGGTGGCGTACCGCCGAGGGAAGTTCACGGATGCCATTACCAACCTGGAGCAATCGGTAAAGATCGATCCGACCCCCGACTCGGTGAATTACTTCCTGCTTGGCAAGGCCAACGAAAAAGCTTCTCATTTTGACGACGCCATCGCGGCGTTCACAAAGTGTGCTGGTATGCCGGGAGGGATGCAGGAACCTTGCAAATCGGGAGTCGAAGAAGCGAAAAAGCTATCAACGACACAACTCAGCACGCCGAAGTAAGACCGCCCCTGCCCCGGAAGGTCGGGAGTGAAGGTGATGAACCGCGGGGAAGATGAACAGTTGCAGGAGAGCCTGGGCTACGTGTTCCGCGACCCTGTACTGCTGGACCGTGCGTTGACGCACAGTTCAGCGGTACCAGAGTTGCGAAGCGCTCGAGGCGAGGAGATTTCCTTCAGCGGTTCGGCGGTGCAGGACAACGAACGACTGGAGTTCCTGGGGGATGCGGTGCTGGAATTATTGACCAGCGAATACCTGCTGGCGAATTTTCCGGAATGGTCCGAGGGGCAACTCTCGAAAAGCCGTGCGCGCATCGTGAATGCACATTCACTGGAAGCAGCGGCGCGTGGTCTGGGAATAGGGGAACACCTGCGGCTCGGACGCGGCGAGGAAAAAACCGGCGGGAGGGATAAACCGGCGCTGCTGGCGGATGCGTTTGAAGCGGTGGTGGCGGCGATGTATCTGGATGGCGGGCTGGAACCGGTGAGAGTTTTGCTAAAGCGGACGGTATTCCAGTTGGCGCTTGAAAGCGGCGAGCGCATTTCCGAATCGGACCGAAAGAGCGCGTTGCAGGAATTTTTGCAGGGACGTGGCGAACAACCAGCGGAGTACAAACTGGCCGGGGAAACAGGGCCGGATCACCAGAAGACATTTCTGGTGGAGGTCTGGGTGAAGGGCGAGTGCCTGGCCAACGCGGAGGGCAGCACGAAGAAGGAAGCGGAACAACGGGCGGCACGCAGCGCGCTGGAGAGACTACAACACGTGGAAGTGAATGCCAGCGAAGAGGTGGAACCGAATGCCGGATGAAACGCTCCCGTCGGAGAACTCCGCTCCGGTGACCGCCGGAGAAACGGCGCCGGAAGAGATACCTTTGCCAGAAAAGCTGGGTCTGGCAACGCCCGGCGAAAAAGCACCGGAAGAGCCGCACGAAGCGTCCGCGAACCAGACAACATTTTCCGAATATCTTGAATCGCTGCTGGTAACGGTAATCCTGGCCCTATTTGGCACGAGTTTCGTGGTGCAAGCGTTCAAGATTCCTTCGCAATCGATGGAACGGACGTTATTGGTGGGGGATCACCTGCTGGTGAACAAATTCATTTTTGGCGGGCGCGGGGCGTGGTACGACAAATTTCTGCCTTACCGTCCGCTGGAGCGAGGGGACATCATCGTTTTCAAATACCCATACCAGGACCATCCGCACTTTGTAAAGCGGGTGATCGGATTGCCCGGTGAGCGCCTGAAAGTAGTAGACCAGCAGGTGTACATTAACGGGACCCTTTTGAATGAGCCGTATGTCGTGCATGATCCCGGGTCGGGATACGACCCGCTGAACTATTCATTTCCGCCGGTGGGCAACCAGATTTATGTGTCGCCGGTGCAGCCGGAATGGGCGCATGAAATCCACAAATACATTCAGGGAGACGAGATCGTAGTGCCGCCGGGGCGATACTTTGCAATGGGGGACAATCGGGATCATAGCCTGGATAGCCGCTACTGGGGATTCGTGGACCGCGACGCGATCATGGGGCGGCCCTTCTTGATTTATTGGTCGGTGGATGCGAACAGCAGCGATTACAGCGACACTTCGTTTATGCAGAGAATTGCGGGAGTATTCGATACGCTGCTGCACCTTCCGGCGCGCACACGCTGGAGCCGGATGCTGCATACCGTGCATTAAGCGCGGCGAGGAAATCTTCTGGGGGAGACTCTGAGGCAGGTCTACACTGATTCGTGATTTTCTGAGGACTCCCATCGGCATGAGGCAAACCCGGAAATACGGAAAAATTGTGGCGGGGGTGGTGGCGCTGCTGATTGCGGCACAGGTGGGTGTGTTCCTTGTGGCGCGCTCTCACCGCATGCACGGATATCTGATCGCGCACCTGGAACGGGCATTCGGCAGGCCGGTGGAGGTCAGCCATTTTTCGGCGCAGATTCTGCCAATTCCGGAGGTGGATGCGGACGAGATTACGATTGGAGAGGATCCCGCATTCGGCCACGAGTACTTCCTCCGAGCCGAGCACATGACCGCGAGCCTGCGATGGATAGGGCTTCTGCGTGGCCAAGTCGAATTTGGGACGATGTCCCTGACCCGTCCGAGCCTGATCCTGGTGCGCAATACGCAAGGGCGATGGAACCTGGAGGACTGGCTGCCGCCGGTAAATGCGAAGCCAGGGAACGCGGGAATACCGTACGGGCCGCAGCAACTGGCGGAAACCACAAATCATCTGCAGAAGATTGAATTCGATGAAGGACGCGTGAATTTCAAGTACGGCGAGGAAAAGAGGCCGTTCGCCTTCACAGGTGTCTCTGGAAACGTCGAGCAAGTTTCACCCGGACGCTGGCAACTGCGGCTGGAAGCCCAGCCCTGGCGAAGCGGGGTGACGCTGCAATCCACGGGGTTATTGCAAGTGCGAGGAGACGTGGCGGGAACGTCGGCACGGCTGCAGCCAGCGCAGATTCACTTGCACTGGGACAGAGTGTCGATTGCGGATTTGTTCCGGCTGGCCACAGGGAATGATCCCGGAGTGCGCGGGGAGTTCGCGTTGGACGGGGATGCCAGCTTGGGGAAAGGGAATCCAGGTGATGCCGCCGCGCAGCCCTGGCAATTTGAATTGCACGCGCGCGCAAGCCAGATTCACCGGTGGGACCTGACGGAGCGCAGCGACAACCCCCGCGTCAATCTCAATTTGAAAGGGAAATGGAACCTAGTGGCCGGCACCGGGCGCGCGGAGGAGATGACCATCGAGTTGCCGGGGTCGCGCCTGCAAGGTTCGGCGGAGTTGCAAATTGCGGAGCCGCTCGCTTGGGGCGCGCGAATTGACCGCGCAGGTGTGCAGGCTTCGGATTTTCTGGCGTGGTACCGTGCGTTTCAACCGGACGTAGCAGGAGAAGTGGCGGTGGATGATTTCTTCACTGGAGAGGCTACGGTGCATGGTTGGCCGCTGCAGTGGGAAGAAACGCGGATCGCCAGCGCGGGCGGAAACTTGAGGCTTCCCGGTTTCCCGTCACCGATCAGGATAGGAGAAGTGCACGGAGGGATGCGCGGGGTGAAATTTAGCGTGGAGTCAGTGCGCCTGACGTTCGGGCCGGCTGCCAGGGAAGTTGCGAGCGCGTCTAAAACAGAGAAACCCGCGGCCAAGGCAAAAACTGCGCTGGGGACGGCGAACGCGGCCGATCTGCGATTGGTACAAGATTTCGGCACTGGCCATGGCGATTTGCGAATCGAAGGACGGCTGGAGGAAGTGCAGAATGTTTTCAATGCAACCG
>CAYOOS010000230.1:0-6906 GCA_964405585.1 uncultured Acidobacteriaceae bacterium
CATCTACGCGCAACAGGAACTGATCAAAGATCTGGTCGCGGCCCGGTTGGGTTTTGACGCGCCAATTTGGTTTGAAGCGGAAGCAATCAGCCTCGCCGATGTGGAAGCGCAGCCGAGGATTGTTTATCGCCAAAATGGTGACGAGCACGTCATCGCGTGCGATTTCATTGCCGGGTGCGATGGCTTCCATGGGATTTGCCGCCCGGCCATCCCTCAGAGCCGCTTGCAGATTCACGAGCGCCACTACCCATACGCCTGGTTGGGAATTTTGGCGAGCGTGCCACCCGCTTCTCACGAGCTGATTTATACCTATCATGAGCGTGGTTTCGCGCTGATGAGCATGCGTTCGCCGGACGTGTCGCGGCTGTATCTGCAATGCCCCGCGGACGAGGACCTGCAGAACTGGCCAGACGATCGGATCTGGGAGGAGTTGCGCACACGCATGGCCACGCGCGACGGGTTTGCATTGAAGGACGGTCCAATTACGCAGAAGAGCATCACGCCCATGCGCAGCTTCGTGGCTGAGCCCATGCAATACGGAAAGTTATTCCTGCTGGGAGACGCCGCGCACATCGTTCCACCGACGGGCGCCAAGGGACTAAACCTGGCCGTGGCGGATGTGCGCGTGATGGCCAGGGGCTTGGTAGATATCTACAAAAACAGAAAGCGCGACGGGCTGGCGGATTACACGGAGCGTTGCCGGAAGCGCGTCTGGAAAGTGCAGCGATTCTCCGCGTGGATGACGTCCATGCTGCACAGGCGTGAGAGTCAGGACTCCTTCTCACACCAGCTTCACCTGGCGGAACTCGATTACGTGACCTCTTCGCAGGCTGCTTCCACCGCACTGGCCGAAAACTATGTTGGCTTGCCGTTCGATACGCCGGGGCTGTTTTAGCGCTTCAAGGCAGCGCGAACGCAACATAGACGCCGCCTGATGGCGATTTCGGATCTCTCCCACCACCCGCGGAGATAACCACAAACTGGCGTCCATTCACCTCGTACGTTGCCGGAGTAGCAGTCCCGGAAAAGGGGAGCAAGCTTTCCCAGAGCAACTCCCCCGTGGAGCTATTGAAAGCCCGGAATTTTTTGTCGAAACAAGTCGCGCCAATAAAGACCAATCCTCCTGCTGTAACGATTGGCCCCCCATAACTTTCCGTCCCGGTATTCTTCATGCCCTGCGCGGCAAGATCCGGATATTCGCCCAGCGGAACTTTCCAAAGATACTCGCCGGTATTCAGGTCGATGGCATTCAGCGTGCCCCACGGCGGAGCCACCGCGGGATATCCATCGGGGTCGAGAAATTTGTGGTATCCGGTAAAGCGATAATTCATCGCCGGCAAAGGCGGCCCGGTACTCTTCAACTCCTTGTCGTCGCCGGTCGTCAGGAACATATCCAGCGCAAACAGTTGGTCGTCGGTTAAATTGGGGAACCCCGGCATGCGTCCTTTGCCGTTCTTTATGGTTTGCGCAATCTGCTTGGATGTCAGTCGTTTGCTCACGTCAACTAGGGAAGGTATTGCGGGAGGCGAGCCCTTCATTGCTTCGCCGTGGCAGAGGCCGCACTGGCTGAGGTAGATCCCGCGCGGGCTGTTAGCGCCGGTATTATGAATCAGCGCGCCGGTCCACGCGATATCGTTGGCGTTCACGTAGAGCACGCCCGTCTGCTCATCCAAGGCCGAACCGCCCCACTCCGCCCCGCCATCGAATCCCGGGAAAAGAATGGTGTCCTTGCCGACAGAGAAGGGAACGAACTGGCCTTCACTGCGATATTTGCGAAAGTTGTCGAGCGCCCACTGGTGGATTTCGGGTGTGCGCTGGGTGAGAAGGTCTTCTGTCAGAAGCTGGCGCGCAAACGGCGCCGGCCGCGTGGGCAACAACTGTTCGGGAGCCGCCACTTCGCCGGGAACCGTGGAAGGGGGATACTTGTGAAACTCCATCGGGAAAAGCGGCGCACCAGTGACGCGATCAAACAGGTACACATATCCTTGCTTGGAAGTTTGCGCGACGGCATCCACATCCTTGCCCTCATGTTTCACGGTAAGAAGTGTCGGCGGGGAAGGGAAATCGCGGTCCCAGAGGTCGTGTCGGACGCCCTGAAAATGCCAGATGCGCTGGCCGGTCTCCGCGTTCAAGGCCAGAAGGCAATTGGCGAACAAGTCATCGCCGATGCGATCCGCGCCATAAAAATCAGCGGCTGCGGAGCCGGTGGGAACGTAAACGATGCCGCGCTTCGTATCCACGGCCATCCCCGCCCAATTATTTGCGGCGCCGCTCGTCTTCCAGGCATCCTTGGGCCAGGTTTCGTAGCCGAATTCGCCCGGTCGGGGGATAGTGTGGAACGCCCAGCGCAACTTGCCTGTGTGTACGTCAAACGCACGCACATCTCCCGGCGGGGCGGGAAGCGTCTCTGGATTGCGGCCGCCGACGATCAAGAGGTCCTTATAGAGAACGCCCGGGCTGGTGAGAGAGATGGATTGCCCCTGAGCCGGTTCGCGGCCAAGATTCTCACGCAAATCGATGCGGCCCCACTGGCCGAAGCTCGCGATGGGCTTGCCCGTCACGGCGTCAAGGGCGTAGATAAAATTCATCACTCCGACCAGGATGCGTTTCTCTTTGCCATCGGTCCAGTAGACAAGCCCGCGATCGGGTTGCGTTCCTTTGACCCCGGAATCAAATTTCCAGAGCAGTTTACCGGTGGCGGCATTCAATGCAAAAACCTTCTGAGTGGGAGTGAGTCCATACAACACTTCGCCCACAATCAGAGGACTCGTCTGCAAGCCGCCTTGCTCTTCGGTGTCAAACGACCAGGCGACGCCAAGACTCTTCACATTTTCGCGATTGATCTGCCGGAGGCCCGAATAGTGCGTATTTGCAGGCTTGCCTCCATAGGTGGGCCAATCTTTCGCTACAGACGAAGTGTCCGTGGGAGCTTGACCCGCACGCGCAGAGACCGCGGCGAGAGAGAGACATGCGAACAAAAGAAGAATCGCGGCAGCCATTCGATTGAGTTTCATCTGTGCGTTACGCTCCGATCTTCAGTGGGCATCGAATGCTTCGACCATGGCATTAGAAAGTGGTATCGGCTGTAAGTGAAGTTTTCAGAAAAGTCCGGCCGGCCATCGATTGCCCGCTACGGCGCGACCGACAACCAGTAAGCCTGGTGGCCCAGGTAATCATCGTCTGGCAAATTGGCGATGATCATCCGGTGCATCTCCAGTGGGTTGATAGATCCCTGTAACTTGTAAACAACCTCGCCGTTGGGGCGAATAAGCATGGAGTAAGGAACTGCGGCGTTCCAGTCCGGATCGAACGCGGCAAGCATGGTGTACAAATCAGTTGATCCCAGAATCAGATTGCGCGTTGTGGCATGCAGCTTCGTGAGCGAGCTGAGCGCGCCTTTCTGTTCGTCCGGATAGTTGATGCTGACGGTGACCACATCAAAAGGCCTATGGCCATACATGCGGTACATCGTCTGGATTTCCGGCATTTCTTTGACGCAAGGCGCACACCAGGTGGCCCAGAAATTGACGAGCAGCAGTTTGCCCGTGGGATTCTTGCGCAAGGCCTTCAGGTCATCCGCGCTGGCCTGCGAGACTAGCACCGGCTTGCTCTCAATTTCCGCGAGTTCCGCCTTGCGTCCTTCCTCCTTATAAATCCACTTTGTGGAACATCCCACCGAAGGAGTCTTCTCAAGCTCAACGGGTTTGTCCGCAAGAATGGCGTCAATGGCCAGCCGGGCATCACGGCGCGTCACCAGCGCTTCACGCGGGTTATTGTCCACGCGGCCCTCGTAGCGTAGTTTGCGCTGTGCATCAAAGATAAAAAGATGTGGCGTTGCCGCGGGGCCGTACGCGCGGGAGACCTTTTGCGTTTCACCGTCATAGAGATACGGAAAATTGAAATTGCGGTAAGCCGCGCGGATCTTCATCTCGTCGAACGAATCTCCAACATCCGTGTACCCCATTTCATCCAGGCGAACTGCATTGGGATTATTGGGCTCGATAGCGACAAGGGTGACGCCGCGATCTTGATAATCAGCCGCAAGTTGCTTGATCCGCGTTTCGTAGAGCTGCGCGGTGGGGCAATGGTTGCACGTGAACACAATAACCAGAGCTTTGCTGGAGGCATATTCGGCCAGACAGTGGGTTTGCCCGTCAATGCCGGGGAGACAGAAGTCCGGCGCAGCAGCGCCGATGGCGAGCGGCGGAGGGCCGGCCTCGCCGGTCTGCCCGGTGCTGCAAAGGAAGCTAAGAGCCAGCATACAAAGAAGTGAGGCGCAAAAAAACAAGCCCTTGTTGCGGCGATTGAAGTATGTCATTTGCACCGATTATACCTAACGCAAGCTGGGAAGGGGAGAAAGCAGAAACACACGCTAAGGCCGGTCAACCTGTGCCCTGTCCGGAAGCTTGTGTAAGGAATTCCTAATGAGAGAAGCGAATTAGGATGTGCCGAAATGATAGTTGCCTTCAGCGCTAAACAAAACCGGCCATGGAACTCATTGCCGGAAAGGTCGATCGGAAAAACTTGCAAAAGCGAAGCGCGTTGGAACACCGCTTGCTACGAAGAACTGTCGCGCACTTTTGCGTTTGGGCTGAGGGCGCGACGCAACGGGAGCTAGCTGTTTCACGACTCACCGTGAAACACGTGGTGGCTTCCCTCATGGGTGATTCAAATTGGGGCATACCAGCACGCTGACACCGTGCCTCTGCGACAAGCCGGAGAGAACAAGGGCAAATAGAAGATGCCACCGATTCGAGTACTGGTGGTTGACGATTCCACGGTGATTCGCAAGATTCTCACCGAGGCGCTGGAGTCCGACGTGGCAATCCAGGTCGCGGGAAGCGCCCCGGATGGGCGTATCGCCCTGGCCAAAATTCCCCTGCTGATTCCAGACGTCGTGACGCTCGACGTGGAAATGCCCGGCATGTCCGGTCTGGAAACACTGGTCGAAATCCGCAAACTTTACCCCAAGTTGCCGGTAATCATGTTCAGCACCATGACGGAGAGGGGCGCCGCCATCACCCTGGACGCGCTGGCCCTGGGTGCGAGCGACTACGTCACCAAACCTTCCAATACCGGCAGTCTCGAAGCCACAAAAAAGCGCATCGAAACGGACCTGATCCCAAGGGTGAAGGCGCTCTGCCACGGAAGCGCCGGCATTAAACGCATTCAGGAACTGCCGGCGGGCAAGGCTTTTATCCCCGCGAAAGCGAGTTTGATCAGCGGCACCATCGACGTTCTTGCCATCGGTACTTCCACTGGAGGCCCGAATGCCCTTGCGGAAATTCTACCTTCTGTTCCCAAGGATTTTCCCGTGCCCATTGTCATCGTGCAACACATGCCGCGGCTATTCACGCGCCTACTGGCGGAACGCTTGGATAAACAGTCGGCGATCCAGGTCCGCGAAGGGGAAGAGGGTGGCGTGCTGAGACCGGGAGAAGCGTGGATCGCTCCGGGTGATTTTCATATGACCCTGGCAAAAGACGGAAGTGCGGTGCGGCTGGTGATGAACCAGGAGCCACCGGAGAATTCCTGCCGTCCGGCAGTTGATGTTCTGTTTCGCAGCGTTGCCCGAATTTATGGAGCGCATACCTTGGCCGTTGTTCTCACTGGCATGGGCTCGGACGGCCTGCGTGGCTCGCAACAAGTGCGCGAAGCCGGCGGACAGGTTCTTGTTCAGGATGAAGCGACGTCGGTGGTGTGGGGCATGCCGGGGCAGGTAGCCGCTGCCGGGCTTGCCGCAGGCGTGTTTCCGCTGAAAGCGATGGCCCAGGAAGTTGACCGCAGGGTGCGAAGCAGCCGGATGGGCATGCGGCACCCGGCCGTCCCAGAGGCTGGAAAAAAGGAACTGCAGAAGAGCCGCGATGAAACTCCCTCGAATGCGCCCCTTGTCAACAGGTCCTAGAGTTAAGCGGTGAGAAAAGAGCCCAAATGGCTGGAGAAGTATTGCAGGCAACACTGACCGCACCACAGATTAAAAGCGACGGCCACGACCCCGTGTATCTGCGAATTCGCGATCTTGTCTATCAGACCTGCGGCATTTACCACTCCGAGGAAAAACTCTACCTGCTGGTCGCCGCCTGCAAGAGGCGCATGGCCACGGAGCGGGTGAAGGCGGGCAGCGCCAGGGAATACCTCGAACTCCTGACGAGCCCCGGCTACAAGGAAACGGAATCGCGGGAGCTTTTGAATGAAATCACCATCGGTGAAACCTGCCTCTTTCGCAGCCCCGCCCAGCTCAACGCGCTCCACAATGTGATCCTGCCGGAACTCGTCGCTGAGCGAGGCAAAATCGGTTTGCGGCGATTGAAGGTCTGGAGCGCCGGGTGTTCCACGGGCGAAGAGCCTTATACGTTGGCGATGTTCCTCCTCGATGAAAAGGAAAAGCTGCTAAAGGACTGGGAGTTCTCAATACAAGCGACCGATCTGAATGATCGCTCGGTTGAAGCGGCTCGCGCCGGAATCTACGGAGACTACGCTCTGCGCAATACTCCAGAGAACTACAAGCGGAAATACTTCTCCCTGGGTGAAGCCGGCAAACTGAAGGTCAAGGATGAAGTGAAGGCGAAGATCACGTTTACGCGGCTGAATCTGAACGACGACAGCCGCATGCTTTTCATGAAAGGCATGGATCTCATCTTCTGTTGCCATCACCAATGTCGTGGATGTTTACATCAATTACCTGCGCAAGAAGGTGGATGCCGGCTCCGACCGTCCCCTCATCCGCACCATCCGAGGTGTCGGCTATCAAATCGGTGGCAATCACTATTCCAAGTAGCCGCCCTTTTGGAGTGCGGCGGCTCGCCGCCGCTTTCACCCTGCTAGCTACTCCGAGACACACCGTTTTCCGCTGGGTGCCTGTAGATGGTCAAGACGTTGTTCCTCTCCAGAGGGGGACAGAAAGCC
>CAYOOS010000231.1:0-6889 GCA_964405585.1 uncultured Acidobacteriaceae bacterium
CACCCCTCTGCGCCAAACCAATCGTTGACACCGGCGCCTGCCTCATAGATGCGGGCTCTGCCTTCTCCGCCCCTCCCCAGCCTTCACACCGTCACAATCCCCAGTCGCGGATACGCCGTCCTATACATTCCCTCGTCCAGCGTCAACAACGTGTACCCCTTCACCAGCGCATGCGCCCCAATCACAAATTCCGCCGTAGGCCCTTCCTTCAAAAAAGCCTCTACTTTGGCCAACGCAAATGCACCTCTCCCAAACGCGTGATAGCCGCCACGAACGGGGGCTCCGTGCGGCCTGCCATGCGAACCATTTTGGGTAAAGCTCTCTCCAGAGCCACGGCCATCTCTTCACCCGACAGGTTTCCCGACGCAAACACAAATTCCTTCACGCCGCATTCAGCCAGGGCTTTCTTCTCCAGAATGTTGTAACGAATTCGTTTGTCCGCCGTTAGCAGCGCCCATTTCTTCTGGCCAACCATCGGCAACCAATCCTGGTCAGGAGTCCCGCGAGGAAAATGCTCCAGATGGCGTTCATGTTTCACGCCCATCCGCAAAAGCAGGCCGAGAATTACCTTCGCGTTGCAGAGATTTTCATCCAGATAAAGGACGAACTCGTCAGGCGGCCATGAGGAACGGCCGCTCCCAGCGGATCGCTTCCTCGATTTGTCCCGGCGTGCACCCATATTCCTCAGCGAGGTCCGTCACGGATTCACGGGCGTTAAAACGTGAGGCGATTATAGCAGTGGAAATACCTGTTCCGGAGATTACCGGCTTTCCAAACCCGACGAAGGGGTTGATCTCGATAGTTTTCGGCTCTTTCTCGTTCGGCTCCATCACGAAGGGAAAAAACTTCAACCTCCCTTTCGGGCTTGCTTCCACTCTTTCCAGAAACATCTTGTAGAAATCAAAACCCATCTGCTGTTCCGGCCGCGAGACATTGATAATCTCGCCCAGCTTTTCAATGAACAGGTCCTTTCGATCGGTCAGAAACACTTGCGTGATCAGCGGGTGAGCCTTGCCCAGCTTTTCGTTCACCTGCGTCAGCGCCGCCCTCACCTTCGGCAGCTTCAGGTCGTACAGTTTCCTCATTCCCGCAAGGGCGTGGCATTCCAACAAATTCAAAAAAGAAAGACGCAAGGGGTCCGCTTGAACGGGCACGACCACCGGCGGCATACGCTTGAATCCCGTTAGCCAGTACCGCAGCGTGTTGTATGGCACCTTCAGGTATACGGCAGCCTCGGACACACCGTAAGCGGGTTCCTGATACAACTCGGTGTCTTTGGTTCGAGTGCTCATCTCATGCTATCCCCAGTCTACCCTCGCTACTTTATACCACTTTGCGCAAGAAGAACCTCATTCTCATACATGAATTGCCGCCAAGCAACCGGTCATACCGCCCAACTGTTAGCCTTATTCACCCCGCAACTCCTGCCGAGTGCCTCATCCTCGTTTTGTGAGGGTGGGTCCTGGGTCATCTTACCTCGGCGAACCTCTCCGTCCTCTGCGTCTCTGCGTTATCTTGAAGTCCCAGTCTCCCGATCGCTGCTATCGGATCGCTGACAACCTTCCGGTTCCCTGCCCGTACCAGTTTCGAAACTAGTACCCACTAAATAATAGTAGACAAGTGATAAATAATGTGTTATGCTTTACCCGCTATGCTGAGGGGATGCCGTTCTTGTGCCATTTCGGATCGCCCCACACCCTTGCCCTCGTTCCGTCTACCCGCCACTGCCCACCCTCTTCCCGTTTCTTCCCACTTTGAACCTTCAACTTTCAACTTTGAACGCTTTTCTCCCCTATCTCCTTTGTTTCCCCTTGATACAAGCCATTCTCCCGTAACCCCTTTGTTTCCCCTTGATACGCGAAATAGGGGGGGTACACCCCCCTCTAACATGACCAACCGTTCCATTCCGGAATCTTCCCCAACTGGTTTGCTTGTTCTCTCGTCGCGCTTCTCTCAATCACCTTCCCGCCTCCGCCCGCACGCACGGCTCTGTGCTCTCCGTGTCCTCTGTGGTGAAGCTTTTGTCTGCGACTTTCGCTTGCTCTCCACTCGTCACTCGCCACTAAGTCTAATCATTCCCGTGCATCCAGGACATTCGCCACTAAGTCTAATCATTCCCGTACATCCAGGACATTCGCCCCTAAGTCCAATCATTCCCGTACATACGCAAAAACGGGGGGGTGGGGGTGCCTTTTGCACATGCGCACCATAATAACGCATGCATTATATAACTGTATGGCTATATGCAACTCAGATGCAAAATGTCGGCGCGCCGACATTTTCACTTCGCCATCCGCTCCGGCTCTCCTTGACCCCACCCGCTTTCCGGTATACAGTGCGCTCTCTAGGTTCCTAGCCCGTATTTCCAAAAAGAAGAAAGAGGAGGAGAGAATGTCGCTCCGCAGAATCGTGTGGGCCTTAGCAGTGGTGTTGTGCCTGATGGCGCCCGCCGCCATCCGGGCGCAAGGGGAATATCTCGATATTTTCGTCGTTAAGGTGAAGGCGGAAAAACTTCCCGACTTCCAGGCCGAAACGAAAAAATGGGCGGATGCCAACCGCCGCTTCAATGGCGACCATTGGATCACTTTTGAAACCGTCTATGGCGAAGGCAATGTCTACCAGTTCACCAGCACCCGCAAGGATTACGCCGAAATCGATAAAGCCGGCGAAGCCGAAATGCTTGCCGCCAATCAAGCCCTCGGCGAAAAAGGCGCGGAGAAAGCCGGACAGGATTTCGTAAGCTATTTGGCGTGGTCCCGCACCGAATTCCGCCGCCGCCGCTGGGACCTCAGCCACAAGCCCCCCGCGGACGCCGAGGCCTACGCCAAGCTTATTGGTGAATCCCGTTATTTGCGTACCACTGCCGTCTACGTGCGTCCGGGGCGCATCGTCGAACTCGAAGCTCTTCTCAAAGACGCCAAGGCGGCCGCCGAATCGAATCCGCTGACCCAGCCGGTATTTGTCTCTCAGGTCGTGGAAGGCGGCAAAGGTACCATTTTCTACGTGTCCACGCTGCGCTCTTCCCTCGCGGGCTTCGACCATAACCCCAGCATGCTCGAAATCCTTGGCGAGGAGGGTTACAAGAAATACCTGCAAGTCGCCGCGGATACCGTCGAGACCACGGAGTCTACTCTCTATCGCATCAACCCGGAACTCAGCAATCCTCCCGACGATGTCGTCAAGGTCGCGCCCGACTTTTGGCACCCGAAAGAAGTAATGGCTCCGATGGCAAAACCCAAAGCTCCCGCCAAGGCACCGGCCAAGAAACCCTAGCGCGGCTGGTGAATTTCCAGGCACGTCAATGCTCTTCCATCCCAATTCCGCGCTCGGACTTTCTCCCCTTTGGTGTACGATTCCTCTCGAACCCCACGGAGGAACGATGGCCGCTGCCCCAGCAAAACCCGATTACGGCATTGATGCGCCCGGCGTAATTCGCACCCTCTTCCTGATTGGAGCTTTGGCTCTGCTGGCCGCTCCATTTGTGCCCCGCGTGCGCCTCGGTCACGTCCTGTTTGTCTTTCGCCCCATGTTGCTTGGCATTGGAACGGTCTGCATCCTCGAAGGCCTCCTGATGCTCCTCTATGCGAAATACGGCAAGCACGTTCACCGCGATCGCATGCTGAATCGCGTTACCTGGCGCGGCGACGAGCAAGTGCTGGATGTCGGCACCGGCGCGGGACTGCTGATGATTGGCGCGGCGAAACGTCTGACCACCGGACGCGCCACCGGAATCGATCCGTGGAGCAAAGTGGATCTGGCCGGCAACACCCGCGAACGCACCCTGCGCAACGCGGAACTCGAAGGCGTGCAGGATATAGTGGACGTGCAGGATGGCGATGCCACAGCCATCAAATTCCCCGACGCCACCTTCGATGTTGTCGCCTCCAACCTCTGCCTGCACAACATTCCCACGAAAGAAGGCCGCGATCAGGCCTGCCGCGAAATCGTCCGTGTGTTGAAGCCCGGCGGCCAACTGGTGATTTCCGATTTCATCAAGACGCGCCGCTACGAGCGAGTGTTTCGCGAAGCCGGAATCGCGCTCGAGCCCGGCTCCACTTTCTGGTGGAGTACGTTTCCGCCGTTGCGGGTGATTCATGGAAAGAAGCCGGGAGGAGCTGAAAGCTAGCGCGGAAACAGGCGCGAATGGAGTTCCAAGGAAGCCGGCAGATGCTCCGCAAAGTAGCTCGCATCGTGCCGGCCGGGATACAGATGATATTCGTGGGCAATGTGCCGCGCGCTCAAAACCTTGTCCAGTGCCGCGGCTCCCGCCTCGAACCCGTAATCATCCTGGTCGCCGCAGTCGAAATAAATCTTTAACCCCGCCAGATTCGCGGTTCGCGCCAGGTTTATTGGGCTTACTTGATTCCAGTAGGCCGCGTCTGGCGGACTACCAAGTACGCCCGCAAAAATTCGCGCGCGGTTTGGCTGGTTGCCTTGCGCTGCAGTTCCGCCAAGAAACGCCGGTAACTTCTCGATCAGCGCGGCGCTGTGCGCGCTGACCGCGAAAAACAATTGCGGATGCCGAAACGCCAGGTGCAGCGCGCCAAATCCGCCCATGGAAATCCCGGAAATCGCTCGGGTCGCGCGGCCCGGCGCAACGCGGGCATGCTTCTCGATAAACGGAAAGAATTCCTGCACAAGGAAATCTTCGTAGCGTTCCTTGCCATCCTTTGCGTTGATGTAGAAGCTCGCACGTCCTTCCGGCGTCGCGATCAGGAAGTCTTGTAGCTCGCCTTTCTCGCGCAAGTCTTCCACCAAATTCCATTCGCCGGAATGAATGAAGAACTGTTCGTTGTCGCCAAGTCCGTGCAACAGATAAAGGATGGGAAAATGCCGCGTCTTGCCCGCGTCAAACGAAGGCGGCAACATCACGCAATAAGCCACCGCGCGATGCACGAACTTGCTGGGCAGGGAATTGCACTCGACGCGGCCCGTCGCCGCTTGCAGCGTACCAGGCAAACACAGGAGAAAGGCGACGCAAATGAGCCAGCGCAAGCGAGCAAGCACTCGCGGCATGCTACTCATAACGCAGCGCATCAACCGGATTCAGTTTTGCAGCACGAGAGGCAGGATAAAGTCCCGCAGCCAGGCTTACAAGAATCGCGAACACGATGGCCGCAATCACCAGCCACCAAGGCACGGAAGAAAGTTCAATGGGATTTAGGTTCTGCCGCTTCAAGTAGAGATTGGTGCCAAGCGTGATCGCTCGACCCAGCAACCAGCCAAAGAACACGCCAAGAAATCCGCCGAACAATCCCATCACGCCGGCTTCGACGAAGAAGAGTTGTTGCACGTCAGAATCGGCGGCGCCGAGCGCCTTCAGCACACCGATTTCGCGCCGCCGTTCCAGAATCGCCATCACCAGCGTGTTCACAATCCCAAGCGTCGCCACAGCGAGCGCGAGGCTCCCGAAAATTCCCAACAGTAAATCGAAAACCTTGAAGAAGGTTTGCAACGATTTCGAGGCATCCAGCAGTGAGAACGCCGCAAACCCCATCGCCTTGATCGAAACCTCCAGCGCTTCCACTTGCGAGGGCGATTTGACGCGCACGGAAAGGGAAGGGTAAGTCGTTTTGTTGGTCGAATTGTCGCGCACGATGTCGCGCAAGTCGTTGACTTGCGCCGCGCGCAACGTGGAAGCCGTCGCCAGCGGTATCAGCAATCTGGCGTTGCCGACGCCGCCATATCCTGCGGCCGGCTCCGTCTCCACAATGCCTACAATCTTCAGCCGCAATTCTTTCGGCACAACCGAAAATCCGCTGGAAGACTCACCGCTTACGCTGGACGAATCCTCATTTGCCGGGAGGGCCTGGCGTTCCGCGTAACGCAGCACCAGGTCCTGTCCAACCAGCGAGGCGGGCTTTTCCGAAAGATCCTTCGCAAATTCAATCTGCAGGATCGCTTCGTTGGCCGTAGGCGACGAAAAGAAGTTGCCCTGCATGCCATCGAAGGAACCGGAATTGCGCGATGAATCCGGCATTCCCGCAACCACGGTGGCAAAAGGCTTGTCGTTGAAGCGCACTTCGGTGAAAAAGCGCACCTGCGGGTACACCTCGATCACATTCGGGAGCTTTTCCATTTCCTTGCGTGCATCGTCGTCCAATGCACGTGGCGGTTTGTCGGAGGGTGCTTCACGTTGTGGCCTTCCCATGCCGCGAAAGTTGTTCTTGGGCGTGACGAAAATTGTGTCGAACAAGCCGCTCTGCGAAAGCCGCTTGGAAGCCAATTCCTGCAAACCCACGCCCAACGACAACATGGCCACCAGCGAAGCGACGCCAACGGCAACGCCGATCGTCGTCAGCACATTTCGCAGAATGGCTTCGCGAAGATTGCGAAACGCGAGGTCTGCCAGGTCACGGGGTTTCATTGCGTGGCCTCTTTTGTGATTTCCGTAGCCGACAAGAGCTTGCCGTCGCCCATGATCGCCAACCGGTCTGCATAACGCTCCGCCAGCGGCCGCTCGTGCGTCACCATCACAATCGTCATACCCATTTGCTGCTGCACCTCGCGCAGCAGCGACAGGATGGCTTCGCCGGTGGCCGAATCGAGATTGCCTGTCGGCTCATCGGCCAGCAGAATCTTCGGCCGGTTCACCAGCGCTCGCGCGATTGCGACGCGTTGCTGTTCTCCGCCGGAAAGTTGCGTGGGACGGTGCCCTAAGCGATGCGTCAGTCGCACACGCTCCAACGCCTCGCGCACGCGGCCGGGCCTCTCTTCACGTGGCACCTCCGCAAGGCGCAGCGGCAGCTCGATGTTTTCTTCCAGAGTCATGCGCGGCAACAGATTGAACGATTGGAAGATCATGCCGATGGTGTTGCAGCGGTAACGAGCCAGTTCCAGGCTCGTAAGCCCGGCAAGATTCTGTCCTTGCGCCAGGATCGATCCGGAT
>CAYOOS010000232.1:0-2564 GCA_964405585.1 uncultured Acidobacteriaceae bacterium
CGATCGCGGGAAGGAAGTTCGTGTAGCTAGTTGGGATTCGAATCTTCAACCGATCAGATCGCTAAGTTCCGGTTGCGTAACCGACGACTTACGTACCGAAGCGAATGCGCGGCCTCAAACATCTTCTCTTTGGACGTCGTTCTCAGCTCCGCGTGTCGCATCTCATCTATGGTTAACGTAGAGCAGCGGTACGAAGAGTTGTGTTCAGGACTTGAAGCTGGCCGGTAGAAATAGCATCCTCAATCATGGACTCTGCTGCTACTTCCGCCAGTTCGGCATCGCCTGCCGTGGCCGCCAAGGCGCTATCGCGGGTCGGCTACTTCCGCTGGTTTATTTGTGCCCTCCTTCTTTTCGGAGTTACCAAGAATTACATGGACCGCCAGGTCCTGGGAGTCCTGAAGACCACTCTGCAACATGATTTGGGCTGGAACGAAATCGATTACGGCAATCTGGTGTTCGCGTTCCAGGCGGCATATGCGGTTGGCATCCTGCTCATGGGCCGGCTGATCGATCGTATCGGCACCCGGCTGGGCTACGCCTTGGCCATGATTTTCTGGAGCCTGGCGTCAATGGGGCACGCTCTGGGCAGTTCCCTGAGTAGTTTTATTTTTGCCCGATCGGCGTTGGGACTCGGGGAATCAGTGGTATTTCCGGCCAGCCTGAAATGCGTAGCGGAATGGTTCCCGAAGAAGGAGCGCGCGCTGGCGGCTGGAATCTTTAACGCAGGTTCCAATCTGGGCGCGATTATCACTCCGCTGGTCGTAACGTGGATCGCAATTCATTGGGGCTGGCGCTGGGCATTTGTCATTACGGGCGCGCTTGGTTTTGTTTGGGTGATCCTTTGGTTGCTGCTGTATCGCAAGCCAGAGGAGCATCCGCGCCTTTCGAAGGCGGAACTGGATTACATCCGCAGTGATCCGCAACCGCCGATGGTGAAAATCGGGTGGGCCCGCCTTATTCCGCATCGGCAGACCTGGGCATTTGTCGCAGCGAAGTTCATGACCGACCCCATCTGGTGGTTTTACCTGTTTTGGGTGCCCGATTTCCTGCAACGCAAACATAGTCTGGCACTGATGCAAATCCGCGCGCCAATCGTGGTGATCTACTTGACCGCAGATTTCGGCAGTGTCGCGGGAGGTTGGCTGTCATCGTGGTTGATCGCGCGCGGCAGGAGCGTCAACGCGGCCCGCAAGACGGCCATGCTGCTTTGCGCTCTTTGTGTTGTTCCAGTTGTATTTGCTGCTCGTATCCAGAGCATGTGGGGCGCGGTTCTGCTGATCGCGATCGCAGCCGCGGCTCACCAGGGATTTTCCGCCAATCTGCTAACCCTTCCGTCCGACACTTTTCCGACACAGGCGGTTGGCTCGGTGGTGGGCATGGGTGGAATGGCCGGTGCAATCGGGGGAATGCTGATCGCCGAGATTGTCGGATACACATTGCAGTGGACCGGCAGTTATATGGTCCCTTTTTTGATGGCCAGCCTGGCCTACTTGCTGGCGTTGGGCGCCCTTCAGCTTCTGGCACCCAGGTTGGAGCCGGCCAAAATTCAGTGAGAGGACTCCCAACAAGGTTAACGATTTGACTTATTGCGCCCCGCCGCTGCGTCAGCATCGGCATGCGAATCGGGAAGCGAAAAGCGCACGCGGGCAAAAAACAAGAATTAGGATTCCGAGGATGCGCAGAAATCTAAGGAACAGCGGTGCGCAAATTGACATGCTCGAAACCGTGTACGCGAAATGCTGCAGACCGACCAGGAGTGGCTATTCTTTCAAACCCGCTTCAATTAAATCCATAAGACAGTGCAGCAGGAATTGATGGCCCTCCTGAATCCGGGCCGTATCTAGGTTACCGACGACGAGGGCGCTATCCGATAGGGAAAGCGCGGCTCCGCCATCGCCTCCCAGGAACGCGATCGCCTTCATCCTAATCTCTTTAGCGCTTCGCAATGCTTCGAGTATGTCCGGGGAGCGCCCGCTGGTGCTGAGTGCGATCAACACGTCACCAGGACGTCCGAGGGCCTTCACTTGCCGCGAAAAAATTTCCTCGAAACGGTAGTCATTTCCAATGCAGGTCAAAACTGAGGCATCCGCAGTCAGCGCGATGGCAGCCAGCGGACGCCGGTTCTTCTTATATCGCCCCAACAGCTCGCCGGCCAGGTGTTGCGCCTGAGCAGCGCTACCACCGTTCCCGCAAATCAGAAGTTTGCCGCCGTTGTTCAGGGCGGCCAGGCACCGGTCCGCAGAAATGCGCAGCAGGTCTGACATGGCGCGCAGTGATTCCAGCATCGCCATGGAATCGTCTAGAGACCTATCAAAATTGTTCATGCTGGATCCATCTCCCCTTCCGGCGAGGACAAGCGTTTGCGAATCGATTGCTGGCCTTCCAGTTAGCGCGCGGAGCTCTCGTAGTTGAAAACGTAACTCCCCGATCCAACTTCCATTACGACTACATCATCACTCTGTCGCAAACCGGAAATGCCCGGGCTCGATTGCAACGGCTTCCCGCTCTCCGTCACCTGTTCCAGCTTCGCCCTGGGCAGGCGCACGGTGGCAGTTGTGTTCGCA
>CAYOOS010000232.1:2574-6887 GCA_964405585.1 uncultured Acidobacteriaceae bacterium
GAAGCGACTCTTCCGTACATACTGTGCACGGAACCCTTCGCGAAGGTCAATCCTCCGCCCGGGTGCGGCTGCAGAAGGATGTGTTTGTAACCGGGCTGCTCGGGGTCGATGTCAATCCCGGCGATCACGCGATACATCCAATCACCAATCGCGCCATAGGCGTAGTGATTGAACGAGTTCATTCCCGCATCCTGGAAAGTTCCGTCCGGCTTAATGCCATCCCAGCGCTCCCAGATCGTAGTGGCATCTTTCGAAATGGGGTAAAGCCAGGAAGGATATTCCTTGCGGTTGAGAAGCATGTAGGCTTCATCCAGATGTCCGTAGTCGCTTAGCGCCTTGCACAGAACCGGCGTGCCTAGAAAACCGGTCGTGAGGTGCTGGAAATGGCGGACATCGGCGGCAAGCCGGTCTGCCGCCTGCTGGCGCTGCGGCTCCGGCAGAAGGTCGAACGCCAGGGCCAGCGCATAGGCCGTCTGCGTGTTGGAGGAAAGCCGTCCATTCGGAGTGACGAACTCCTTCTGGAAGGCCGACCGGATGTGCTGCAGCAACAGGGCGTAGAATTCGGCGTCATCCTTTTTGTCCAGAACTTCGGCGGCAGCGCGCAGCAAATCTGTCGAGCGGGCGAAATACACCGTCTGAATCAGATCCTTGTCAGTGGTCGCTCCGGGATAATCCGAATCGCTCGTCGCGAAGGCGAGCCAGTCTCCGTAAGTAGCTCCCGTGTTCCACAGGTACCGCTCGCCGGCTGCGCGCCGTATGTATTCCACCCAGGCTTTCATGCTGGGATACTGAGCTTCCAGTACGCGGCGGTCCCCGTAGGAGAGATACACTGTCCACGGCACTACTGTGGCGACATCAGCCCAGCCCGCCGAGCCAGAGCCGCCCTTGCGCGTTTTATGCGAAAGCACATTGGGAATCACGTCCGGCACGGCGCCGTTGTCTTGCTGATCCAGCGCGACATCCTTGAGCCACTTGGTATAGAAGGCCGCCGTGTCATGGTTGTAAGACGCGGTTCGCGCAAAAACTTCGGCATCTCCCGTCCAACCCAGACGCTCGTCGCGCTGCGGGCAATCCGTGGGTACGTCAACGAAGTTTCCTTTCTGTCCCCAGATAATGTTGTGCTGCAGTTGGTTCAGCATCGCACTGGAAGACTCAAACGTGCCGGTGGGATCAATCGCTGAGTGAACCACTATGCCGGTAAAGGCATCCAACGGCGGTTCGCCAGGCCATCCAGCGACGGCAACATAACGAAAACCCTGAAACGTGAAATGCGGCTCGAAGGTCTCGACGCCTTGACCCTTCGTGGTGTAGCGAATGGTCTGCATTGCCGCCCGCAAATTCGCGGTATAAAAATTGCCGTTTTTATCGAGCACCTCGGCATGACGCAGGGTGATGGTAGTGCCCGCGGGCGCGGTCACATGAAATCGCAACCATCCCACCATGTTCTGTCCCATGTCGAGCACGGTGTCGCCCTCTGGCGTCTTGATCACCTTGACCGGCTTGATTTCCTGGATTTCTCGCACCGGCGGTCCCGCGGGAGCCACCAACGCTTGCTTCGGTGTCTCGAGTAAAGTTACACCCTTCCAATCCTTGTCGTCGTAACTGGCATCGCTCCATCCCGGGAGTTCCAGACGTGCATCGTAGGTCTCGCCGTTGTAGATATCGGACATCAGGATGGGGCCCGTCGTGGCCTTCCAATCAGCATCCGTTCCGACGATTTGCTGTTTGCCGTCCTTATAGGTGATCACCAACTGCGCGAGCAGGGCCAGCTTCGATCCGTACGAATTGTGGTTATTCCCCCAGCCCATGTATCCGCGGAACCAACCGTCACCCAGCAATGCTCCAAGGCAGTTCTTTCCCGGTTTCAATTGCGCGGTGACGTCGTAGGTCTGATATTGAAAGCGGAAATCGTAGGCCGTCCATCCGGGGGTGAAATATTGATCGCCGACCCGTTTGCTGTTCAATTCCAATTGATAGAGCCCCATCGCGGAGGCGTACAACTGTGCGCTTGCGATATCCTTTTTCGCCTCAAAGACGCGGCGCAGCATCGGGGAAGGGTTGGACTTCGATGGATCTTCCTGCACGTTCGGAGTGATCCAACCCGCTTTCCAGTCGGAGGCTTGCAGCAGTCCCATTTCCCAGTAAGCCGGCTCGCTCCACGCCGAGGTGCGCCCCTGGTTGTCTGAGACCTGCACCTGCCAGTAGTAACGCTGCCCGGTTTGCAGCGCCGGTCCGCCATAGACAACTTGCGTGGAAGCATCCGAACTTTGCTTGCCGGAGTCCCAGAGCAATTCGTTTTTTGCCAATTTCGCCGCGGAAACAGCTACATGGATCTGGTAAGCGGTTTGCGTCGTGGCTCGTTCAGTAGACACCAGTTCCCAACTCAGACGAGGCTGTAGAACGTCCATCCCTAGGGGAGTGTTCTTGTATTCGCAGCGCAGATTGGTGACTGCCAGCGGTGTGCTGGCCGAACCCACACCAACAATAAACAGAACGGCGATTCCGGCGCAAAATGCAAACACTCTGGCAAAGCGCATGAAGCCCCTTTCATCAGAAACTGTGATTGATCTGTCGGTTCGATTCTGAAATTATTTCACTCCTGATACAGCGGAGTATATGCCTTCTCCCGGGTACCGTTCAATGTGTGGCCAGAACACCATCGGAACTCGCCGACATCATCCGATTCTGCTGCCCGCCGCCGCGCGAAAAACGGAGAAGTGTTGTTCTCGATTGATCCAGTGCAGGTGATAAATTAAGGAAGCCGCCGAGTTTTGCCAGTTCCATTGTTCACTAATCCACATATTGCAGCATCGTCATGAAGCCGTAATCCATGTGCAGTTGCTGGTGACAGTGAAAAAGAGTTGGGCCGGGATTGTCCGCCGTAAAATCCACTTCGACCTGCTTCATGGCAGGCACGACGACTACATCCTTGATGACGCCCGCCGTTGATTTGCCGGCGAATCTGGTCAGTTCGAAGCTGTGCCTGTGCAAATGGACCGGATGCGCTTCGTCACTTTGGTTGTCGAAGCGAAGGCGGTAGCGAGTATTGGCGCGAACTCGGATGGGATCGGTTTTCGGGAACGATTTACCGTTAATTGTCCAGTTGTCCACCCAGTTGTGGCCGGCGAATTTCTTGCGGAAGATGAGTGGCACAACGCCACCTGCCGGCTCTGGATTCTCCGCATCGCGTCCAAAAATCAGGTAATTCCAGGGAGTATTTGCCGGTGCTGTCCACTTCGGCGTTTCGTTGCGGTTCGCATACTCCACGATAATGCCCAGGCCCGCGTTGCGCATTTGATCATTCGCCTCGCCGAGAATCCATACGCCGGGCTGGTTCATCATGACGACAGCGTCCACGCGCTCTGCGGGACCCATCTCGATCGTGTCCACCTCGCGCGGTACAGGCACGGCATTTCCGTCCAGACTGACGACTTTGAACTTGTGACCGGGCAAGGCGATGCGGTGCTGTTCGGTTGCGCTTGCGTTCAGGATGCGAAAAAGCACCTTCTGTCCTTCTTTGACGCGGATCGGCTCGCCCGAACCGAGGGCATGGCTGTTGATGGAATAACCGCGGTAAATGACTTCCAGATTGCCTTCGTCGCCCTGGCCACTCAGATAAGGGTCCCAGCCGTGAAGGGCCAGAAAAACCTCCGCGTCGTACTCTCCCGGTTCTTCTTTCGGCTCGATGTAGAGGAATCCGAATTGTCCCGTGTAGGTGGCTCGTTTCATGTCACGGCCGGCGTGAACGTGGCTGTGATACCAGCGGGTTCCCGAGGGGTGCGGGACAAATGAGTAGCGCCGAACCTCGCCGGGGGGGACCATCGGCGTCCCTTCTTCCTCGGAACCATCCACTTCAGAAGGAACAAACAAACCGTGCCAATGAACCAGCTCAGGAATTTTAGTTTCGTTGTGAACGTCCAACGTGACAGGTAGGCCTTCGCGCAGGCGTAAAACCGGCCCAGGAGCCGAGCCGTTGTATCCTGTCGTCTTAATGATTTTCCCTCGGGCAATTTCCACGTCGACAGGCGTAATACGAATTGTCACGTCCGCCTTGGAATTGTCCGGCGAAGTCAGCCAACTGCTATACCGTGCCAACTCTGCGTATGCTGGAACTCCCAGCAAAGCTAGAAATTTTCTGCGCTCCATGTTGTTGCCGCGAACTTCCCTCGGCTGCCCCCAAATGGGTCTTCCCGCACGACGGTTTATAGCAAGAATGCCGAGTTTGAGCAAAATCAGCGGACACTGGTTTGAGACTGAATGGTGCCTGTTATAATCTTCCCTTACGCACATCTTCGCGCGCGATTTTCAGGTTG
>CAYOOS010000233.1:0-6884 GCA_964405585.1 uncultured Acidobacteriaceae bacterium
TGCTCTCGGATATTCAGTTGTTCGTGCAGAACTACTACATCGAGTTCTCCATCGCTGGCAAGAACAAGTCCCAGAAAGTCGGCAACATTTCCGTCGAACTCAAGGGCACCAACGAGAAGAAGAACCGCGCTAGCCTTGTACTGACCGTCGAAGACAAGACCACCGAGGACAAGAATCGCGCGGTCAATCAGCCTCTCTTCTTCTACCTGAAAGTCACCCATCAGCCAGAAGAAGTTGTCATCAACAAAATCGGCAAGAACCAGATCAGCGGCTACCTGAGCATCCCGAAGGCGAGTGCTCAGCCCGCGACTTCCGCAGCTTCCACTTCCGGCAAGTAAATCTGCTCAGTTTCTTCCAAGGGGCGGCTTCGGCCGCCCCTTTTTGTTTCTAACAACCTATCCCTGTTGTCTCGCACAATTCCAGTATCTCTCTGGCAGTCGTTTTCTCTTCCTGCTCCGCTTCCGCTACAATCTGCATAGGCTTGGAGCCTCCCTTTGCGCTCTCCCACGACCATTGTCTATTGCGCCATCGACAACCTGATCTCGCCCGCCGGCAAGCCCCTTACTGGCTTCCCGGAGTTCCTGGACTCCCTGGCGGAATCCTCCATACCTTGCATCTGGGTGACCTCGCGTACGCGTTCTCAACTGGACGCAACCCTCCGCAGGCTCGGCCAATCCGAACCATTCATCGCCGAGGGCGGCTCTGGCGTTTATCTCCCCGAGGACTATTTCCATCTCAGGCCCGCTACCACGACTCGCCTCGGCCGCTTCACCTGCATCCCCGTAGCTTCGCCCCAGCCGGCTGCCGCGGAGGCGCTCGATCTCCTTGCAGAAGACACCGGGATTTCCGTGGTGCCCTTGCGTACTCTGTCTCCCCGTGAACTTTCCCAGAACATCGGACTTCCACAGCGCGAAGCGGAGCTCTTCCGCCTTCGTGATTTCGATGAGCTTTTTTTCTTAGCGGGCGCTTCCGATTCAGACATCGCCAAATTTCAAGCGGCTGCCGTCCAGAAAAAACTCGCTCTCCGGCCTCGCGGAGCTTTCTGGTCACTGGCCGTGAGTGCCAATCTTTCCACCTGCACTCGCGAGCTTACCAAGCTCTACGATCGCGCTTTGCGGGCGCACGCCTTCAACGTCGCCGTTGCGACCTCTGAGGAATCCCGCGAGCTCTTTTCTGCTTGTGAGCACGCCGTCCTTCTGACCGATCGCTCAGCGGAAGAGAATCTTCCTGACTATGCGCCGCTTTCGGGCCGTCCGCCTTCTCGCCCCGCTCCCAAATCCTTTCCTCTTTTTTCGCCGGATACCTGGAAATTCGTGCTCGAAACCATCGTCGAGCGCCGCTTCTAACCCGCCATTTCTAGCAAGCCGATTGCCCTTATCTGTTACTCAGCCCGCCCCCCTCATCGGAAAGGCGATGTCCTTTGTGTGTGAACATTTGCATACTCTGGTCGTCGGTGTTTATTTCATTGTGAGAATTTGCAAGAAAAGCCCAGCAAAAGGGCCTGTTCTGATAGTACCGTGACTCGCATTGCAACCTGGTACATGGATTGCTCCTGTGACCTTGCTCGTCGTTTACATACCCAGGCTCCTCCGGCTCACCTCACCCAGAGTCAGAGGACTAGGAGTACTTGCCCATGTCTTGGATGCGTCGCGTTTTTCACGTCAGCGCTTCGGAAACTCAAATGGGGCTCGTCCTCGCCCTCTGCATCTTCACCATGAGCGTCATGTCCATCGCCCTGGTCTGGCAGGCCCAGGTTATCGCCAAGCAGAACGCCGTCATTCGCATGCTCGAAACTCGTTTCGGCAGCTGACCGGGCCGCGGTACGGCCGGGAACATCTCCTGCTCACACCTACGTTTTTTTCCGCCCTCTCACGCTTTTTGTGCTTTAATTCTTCCTACAGGGGAATTCACTGTCAGGAGATTGCACGTGAAGCACTTTGTAGCTGCATCGTTACTTACTTTGTTACTTACGTTAAGTTCGACTGCGCAACAGCCTCGCTCTGGCACCACCGCATCCACACAGCACCATTCTCATCACTCTCGTCACCATAAACATCACCACAGCAGGAATCACTCGGCAAGACACGCCAATCACACGCAATCAGCGCACTGATTCTTTTCGCATCCACCTCTAACACAAGAAGGGCCCCGACCGAAGTCGAGGCCCTTCTTGTAATTTAGCTGTGTCGTGTGGTGAGCAGTCATTGCTGCGTTCTGCCACCTGCCGACTTGCACCGCGTCAGCGGTGTATCCAGCATTGTTCTGCTTCTAAGCCCGGTGGAGTCATCCATCCCCCTCCGGAGCTCTGAGAGCTCACAGTTTCCTTCTACGCTGCGGCGGTGTGCACCGCAAGGGGAAAGTCCAGGAATCGCCAAGGCACACTTAACCCACGGCTTATCTTGCAGTTGTCCTGTGATTTTTGGGTTCTACTTGAAGAACAGCGTCTCTCTCAGTTGATCCCGGCCCACAAAGGTCTTAATGGTCCGGCAGTTTCCAAACAATCCCTGGATCTCGCGATTCTGATATACCTTCTGCGCCGCGAAAATCGGTTTCGTTGTCAGCACCTGTAATGTGCTGGTGTCCGCCACGCGATACCGCTGGAATCCTTCCGGTTTCCTGCTGTGGAACATCGCCAGGACCACCCCGCCGGGCCGCAGCATTTCCGTCAGATGCGCAACTGTATGCTTTGCCATCGTTGGGTCCAGGTAGTCCAACACATCCCAAAGCAGCAGTGCATCGAACGATGACGTTCCGTACTGCAAATTCTCAGTCAGGAATTTTTTTGCCTGTGCCTCTGGCGTGCGACCCTCAAAATCCTGTTCCTTCGGCGCTTCCGCGATACGCTTCGTTTGTTCTCTCTGAAACTCAAACCATCCGCGCAAGATGTCGTCTGAAGTTACCCGGAATCCCCGTTCAATGAAGAAGCTCAGAGTTGTCTGCCAGGCTGGGCCGAGGTCCAGCAGAGTTCCGTGGCCCAGACCTTCCAGGTTCCACAAGAACTCCTTCAGCCCATTCGAAATGCGCGTGGTTTCCTGCGACTCTGGCGCACGGTTGGCAACCACTGCCCTCCGACCGCCGTTCCCGTTGTTCGTATCTCTCTCGTATGGCAGTGGCCGACGGCCTGCCAATCCCGTGCTCGATCCAATCGCGATGCCCAATTTATTCAGGAATCCCATGGCTCAGTCTGCCCCCGCAACCGCCGCACCCGAGGCTGGCTTGTCTTCCGCCTTACCTTCGTCTTTTGGCTTATTTGCTTCCGTCTTCTTGGAACTCTCGCGGCCTGCCTTGTCTGATGCACTCGCGGGAGGTTTTCCGGCTTCCAGCATGCCGTGCAACTCCGCGCCTTCCTCGATGGAGATACGTTCCGCTTTCAAATCACCCTGCACACGAGCGGACCGCCAAACCTGGATTCGTTCCGTGCCTGTCAACTTGCCTTCCACGCGTCCGCGCACAATCACTTCCTTCGCGGTTATGTCGGCCTTCACCGTTGCGTTCGGTCCCAGCGTCACCGTGGCGTTTCCGAACGTCAGTTTTCCCTCAATATTCCCATCCACAAACAGATCTTCGTTGCCTGTGATCTCTCCCTTGATTCTTATCCCCTGGCTCACACAAGCGGCGGCTTTCGGCGACACTGTTGCCGGGACCACAGGCTCTTTTCCGCTGCCTGTTCCCCCACTCGGACTTGACTTTGTGGAATTCGCAGTAGCTGTGGAAATCTCGGGAGATGCTTGTGCTCTGCCATCCTCTTTACGCCACATGGAGACACCTCGACCCGTCATGGATGTTTCAAAGTCGCCTTCGAGGACTGGCTAGGTATTGCGACTCAGAAAGATAAAGATATTACAGCACTTATGCCCTGTAAAGGGCAAGTACACTTTTTTCCACAGCCCGCGTGACTTGTAAGGCTATACCCGAGCTTGGACTAGTACCTCTGGGAGCAACTCCGCTCCCTGGGTCGCCCCGTCCGCTTTCGCTCTCCGCATTTCCCACAGGGTCACGCACATACCCACCAGTTCTCGCGCGAATAACTTCACCGACTTGCGCTTCTCCCACCAGCGTTCCGGATCAAAGTCCCCATCCCGCGCACTCGCAACGCTCACTGCGATGCCCGGGGGGAAGACCTTTCCGAATATGTATCGTGCCCTGCGAGTGTGGTAGTTGGATGTGACAAGAATCACGCTCTTCCATTTGCGGCCTTCCGCAAAATGGGCGAGCGCGACCGCTTCTTCTGCGGTGTTGTCCGCGTCGTGCGCAAATCGCACAATCTTTTCTTTCGGCACTCCCCGTTCCACCAGATCGTGCTCCATCAACTCGCTGATTCCCGCGTTGGGCCGCAACTTTCTTCCGCTTCCCACGACAATTCCCGCGACGCCCTGGCGGTACAATTCCGCCGCGTGCGTGGCGCGATCCGCATAAAAATTGTCATCGCCCAGCACGATGATCGCGTCGGCGTGCGCTGCGGGTTCGTCCACTACCCAGGATTCCGCCGCATAACGCATGATGGGATGCCGCGCAAAATAAATCACTGCGCAAAATGCCGCCAGGCACAGCAGCACCACAAGATTCACGAGGACTCCTCCCCGTTCAGCCTGGCGCTGCACTCCGATTTTCATGGATTTGGATCGATCGACCGCAGTTGTTCCGCGGCCTGCTCGGGCAGGAATGCGTTGAAATATACTTCCTTGATGCTGTAGGACTTGCTGCGCTTCTCCACGATGGGCATGATCTCGATGTGCCAGTGGTAGTCCTCCGCCAGGGTCTTCCAGTAGCCCGCAAGTTCGCCCTTTTTATTCCGTGTATTGGGTGCGGTATGCACGACCAGGTGATAGGCGGGCGCCACTTTTTCCAACCGCCGCAGCACCCGGCCCAGCAGCGCCGCCAGTTGCCTCCGGTTCGCTCCTGGACGCGGCTGCTCAAACAAATGATTATGCCGCCGGTGCATCACCCAAATTTCAAACGGCACGCGCGAAGCGTACGGGCACAACGCGTAATAATCGCCCTGCACGTCCACGATGCGTTTGCCCTGCTTTTCTTCCTGCCGCACGATGTCGCAGAATACGCAGCGCTCGCGGTCCTTGTACCACTCGTGGGCAGAAGCCAGTTCATACTTGATGCGCCGCGGAACGAAAATCGTCGCCGTCACTTCCGAATGCGCGTGATCCCATTCCTCGCCCGCCAGCGCTCCCTGATTCTTGAAGACGCTGACGTACTTGAACCGCGCGTCTTTTTTCAAATCCGCGATCCGCAGGCCCCACACCCACAACACGCGCTCGATTTCCTCATCACTCAGTTGCGTAAATTTCTTGTCGTGCTCCCGCGTCTCGATCACCAGTTCGTGCGCGCCCAGCGGCCCCATCTTGTCGTAAATACCTTCGGCGGCCCGGCCCGGATCATTCTCCACGCGATACAGCGCCTCCGGGTGGGGTATTACGCGCCCCTGCCATACACCTTCAGCCGGCCAGGTCAAAATCGCTTTGGCGCTTTCCACGACTCCGGGATCGAAGGGACATTCTCCCTCCGCCCCCTGCATTTGCTCGCGCTGTCCACATACAACCCAGCTTTGTGTTATGGGATCTCGTCGGATTTCCATGGAGTTGTTATCGCGTGTACCGCGCCGGCGTCGGGCCTTGTTCGAGCATATGCCGGTCCCAAATCGCGCCCTCCCGGCTGTAGTAGGCCATCTCGAAATCCTGCGTCAGTTCCAGAGCATCTGTGGGGCAAGCGTCTTCACATAACCCGCAAAACATGCAGCGCGAAGTGTCATACGTAAACGTCGTCAATACTTTGCGCCGCGTGGCATCATCGCGTTCCCAGCCCACCACAATCAAGTTCTCCGGGCATGCCAGCGCGCACAAATTGCACCCGATGCACAACGTCTCTCCGGTTTCCGGGTGATTGTTCAGCCGCGGCGCCCCGCGAAATCGTTCCGCTACCATGGGACGTTCCAAGGGGTACTGCTCCGTGTATATGTTGCGAGGAAGTTGCGTCCGGAACGTGACGCCCATGCCCTTCAGGAAGTCCGTCTGAAAAATGCGTTCGACGAGTTCTTTCATGCTTTCAGTCTCTTTCCCCTACGCCCCTCTTGTCAAGGATACACGGCACGGTACCATGATTTCGGCCCAGCGCAATGCCGAACCCCTCGCGATGGCACCCTTAGCCTCACAGCCGCGTGTGTTAAGCTTTTTTCTGCCTTATTTCCATGCCTCACGATCTTCACTTCTTGCAGCTTGCTCTCGACGAAGCCCGCGCCTCTGCCGCCGCTGGCGAAGTCCCCATTGGTGCCGTTTTGGTGCAAAATGTTGCGGTCCTGGCGCGTTCGGGCAACCGCACTATTCGCGACAATGACCCCACCGCCCACGCGGAAATCGTCGTCCTCCGCGAAGCCGCGCGCCTGCTTGGCAACTACCGCCTTTCCGGCACCGTTCTGTACGTCACACTCGAGCCTTGCGCCATGTGTGCCGGTGCGATTGTCCAGGCGCGCGTTCCTCGCCTCGTCTATGCCGCCGACGACCCCAAAGGCGGCGCCTTCCGTTCCTGCTTCGAACTGCTCACCAGCCCCAAGCTGAATCACCAGGTGGACGTCACCAGTGGTCTCCTCGCCGAGGAATCCGCTGCCCTCTTGCAAACCTTCTTCGCCTCTCGCCGTTATTCCCCACGCTCGTTTCTTGCGTGCTGTTCCTGTCGCAATCCGGCCATTAATTCCGGTGCGCACCCCAATTCCGTCTGCATAGCCAGCGCCGCGCACTGTCTGTTAAAATAGTTTCACCGACCACTGCGGAGAGGTGACTGAGTGGTTGAAAGTACTCGCCTCGAAAGCGAGCGTACGGGGAACCGTACCGTGGGTTCGAATCCCACCCTCTCCGCCAGTTGCTTTATTTTCTTGC
>CAYOOS010000234.1:0-6875 GCA_964405585.1 uncultured Acidobacteriaceae bacterium
AATGGCATCTTCAAGCCCATTCGCATCTGGAATGGCGACGAAACGGACTGGGGCCTCGACTTTGGCGGGGAACCCGTAGTGCTTCGAGTTTCGGTCGCCATCTACTGATCTCAGAAAATCGAGACCACCATAAAAACGAGATCAGTCCTGGAACGCCAATGCGAAGCAATCGCGATCCACAATCGGTCTTGTGGCTTTTCGTGTGATAGTCACTTCGCCTTGCCCTTACTGGAAAGCGCGAATTGATTTCCATCGGGGTCTTTGAAGACGGCGATCGATCCCCAAGGCTCACTCTTCGGCTCCTGCGAAAACGTCACGCCTTTGGATTTGAGCGCTTTGGCCGTGGCGAACACGTCGTCGCACCAGAACGAGATGGATTGGAATTCGCCGATGCGTTTCTCGTGACCCTCTGGTGTGAACAGCGCCAGGCCGGTCTCCGCCCCGGGAATGAGCAGTTCAATCCATCTTTGCGTGTCTGTAAACGGCTGGTCGGTGACAACCTTGAGTCCCAATGCATCGGTATAGAACTTCAACGAAACGTCTTGATTCCGGACCGGAATGCTCACGAACTTAATCCCTCGGATCATGTCAGCCCCTTTCTTGAGTAGCGGAGAATAGCGGGCAAAATCCGGCAATGCAATCTGCCAGTTGTTGCTATAGTATCTGTCGGTATAGCAATGCTGCCCTTGGATGAATATATCTTCGACGTGCTGATGCGCGACCTGGTCGGGCATGATCGGAAACCGGTCAGCTTTTTCGTCTATCTATGGCTTGCCGCCGAACAGACGCGCAGAAAGGGAGCTGTCCAGGTGAGCTATCAGGAATTGGCGGAGTCGGTAGGAGTGTCGAAGAGTTCGGCCCAAGTGGCCGTGAACTGGCTGATACGCCGGAAGCTTCTAGTCGCCAGCAAGGAAAATGCGACGGCAATCCCTCGCTACACGGTGATGAGTCCCTGGAAAGAAACTCACCATCGCCTCGGTTCAAGCAAGCGCAAATAATATCTCCCGCCCGCCGGGAATCTCGAAGCTGTCAGCTGATATCGTCAGTTCACCCTGTTACCCCGGATTCACGTAGTGAGCCTTCGATCAAAGCGCACTCGAATATTCCCAAACACTCATTGGAAGTTGCAAATGAGGACAACGTCGGTAGTCACGTCGCCCTTTGCCAAGAGCAAGTGTTTGCTATCCTTCGTCCAAGCAAAATTGAAGACTCGTCGCAATGTGAAATTGGTTATCGGGCGACCATTGCAGGTCTGCCGCGTTTCCGGGCACACTAAAAACATGCAAGCGATGGTAGGCCCGTGGGGACTCGAACCCCAGACCTCTACCGTGTCAAGGTAGCGCTCTAACCAACTGAGCTACGGGCCTGTAACCCCTTCAGAATATCACGCCTTGCCGCGCGTGAGAATTTCGTCAAGCACTCGCAACTCCTCTTCCGTTGCCGGTCGCCACGCGATCCCCAGCCGCACCAGTGCCGCCTGCAACTCTGCAAACGGACGCCCGGTGAAATGCGCGCGTAGCCGCTGCCACTCTTCGCGCACCTGTTGAATCTCATCCCCGCTGGCCTCATTCAAGAACGCTTCCATCGCTTCCGCCGCCGTCCCAGAGGTCTCCTGAAAATCTTCGTGCAGGTACCCCGGCAGGGATTCCCGCAGCGCCGGATAATTCGCCGGCACAAACGCGCCGCCTTTTCTTTCAGTTTTCATTCGCGCGCCTCCGGGTACGCGGTCAGCACATAATAATCATCGGGCCCATCCGCGCGCAGCACAATCACCGCGTCGCGGCAATGCACCGTCTCGGTTTCTCCCCGTCGCAGGCTTCGCCCGATGTCGCGCCCCGCTCCAAAATGCAGCGCCAGGTTCGCTCGAGGATACCCGTGCCGCATCCAATTTTCGATGTGCCCGCGCTCGGCACGCAGCGCCTCCGCAATCGTTTCTTCCGCGGTTTCCCGGTCTGTCCACGTGGAGGCGGCCGAAATGTTGCGCTCCCGCTGAAGCCGTTCACGAAGCTCCTCGTCCGTCCGCGCCACGTGCCGCTCCAGCGTGTGCCCGCCGCGCTGTTCGTCTCTACTTAAATCGTGGCGTTCCCACGCGGGCGCAGCGCTCGAAGCAGCGGCGCTCCCCGTTTCTCCGGGATGGCTCACCACTGGCTGTGGCGCTTGTCCGCAGCTCGCTAATCCAACTCCCAACAGCGCGACAACCGGCGCCCACCTCAACTCCTCCCAAGCTTTCCTTTTCATTTTTCTCACAGCAGATCGCTCCACAAACGGCGGCATATCGCTGCGCCGGACGAGCATCGAGTATACGCAACTCCACCGCCACGCCGCACGCCCCTTCACCATTGCGCTCGTTCAGATTGATGGGTGAGGCGCGCCCACACTTTCTTGTGACCCCGCCAAACCGGGTGCTATTCTCGTTTTCATGGCGGAACCGGAAAACCCCGCGCTCGAAGCCCGTTCTCCCTCGCCACTCGATTCTTCCCGTCGGCAATTCGAGGCCCTGCTGGAAGTAAGCGAAGCGATTGCGCAGCAGCACGACCTTAAAGCACTCTTCCACGAACTCGCCGAGCGTCTCCATTCCGTCCTGCAGTTTGACTTCCTGGGCCTGGTTCTTCACGACCCGGCGAAAAACACCATGCGCCTTCACATCCTCGAAACGCGCGAGAATGCGGAACCGCCGGAATCCAACGAGCTTGCCATGGACGACTCGCCCGCCGGTTGGGTCTGGGAAAACCAGCAAACCTTTGTCTCTCTCGATACCTCCAAGGACGCTCGCTACCCCTTCTTCATGCAGCGCGTACAGGACAACGGCGTCCACTCCATCGCCATCGTTCCCCTCACCACCGCGCAGCACCGCCTCGGCGCCATGGGCTTCGGCCGTTATGTGCCGCAAGCCATGACCGAGGTGGAAATCGCCTTCATGAAGCGTGTCGCCGCCCAAGTCGCTGTCGCCGTGGACAACGCCATCAACTTCGAAGCAGCGCAAGCCTATCAGCGGCAACTCGCACGCGAACGTGACCGCCTCCAGGCCCTCCTTTCCATCAACAATCTCCTCGTCAGCACCCGCGATGTCGCCACTCTCTTTAGCGGCATCGTCTCTTCTCTCAAGCCCGCCCTTCAACACGATTACACCAGCCTCGCCCTTCTCGATTCCGCTACCGGCCTCCTCAAGATTCATGCTCTTGATTTGCCGGCGCAATCCTCAATTCTGAAACCTGAGTTCACCATCGGCGTCGAGGATTCTCCCGCCGGGCATGCTATCTCCAGTGGACATGTGCTCATCGCCCGCGGCCCCGAAATCGACCGCTTCCACCCTCAGGTCGTTCAATTCTTTCGTGAACAGGGAGTCCAGGTAATCTGCTGCGTCCCTCTTACCACGCACAGTCGCACCTTTGGCACCATCAATCTTGCCAGCCGCAACCCGCAAGCTTTTTCCACTCCCGACGTGGAACTCCTCCAGCAAGTTGCCGCACAGGTAGCCATCGCGCTGGAAAACGCCCTGGCTTTCAAGGAAATTGACGCCCTCAAGGACAAGCTCGCCGTCGAAAAGCTGTACCTCGAAGAAGAAATTCGCACGGAACTCAATTTCGAGGAGATCATCGGGGAAAGCGCAGCCTTGCGCCGCGCTCTCACGCAGGTTGAACTCGCCGCGCCTGCTGGCGCCACCGTCCTCATCCTGGGCGAAACCGGGACTGGCAAGGAACTCATTGCCCGCGCCATCCACAATCTAAGCCCGCGGCGCGAGCGTACCTTCGTCAAAGTCAATTGTGCCGCCATTCCCGCCGGCCTTCTGGAAGCCGAGCTCTTTGGCCATGAACGTGGCGCCTTCACCGGCGCGCTCACGCAGAAAATCGGCCGTTTTGAGTTCGCGGATCGCGGCACCCTTTTCCTTGATGAAGTCGCCGATCTCCCCCTCGAACTGCAACCCAAACTGTTGCGCGTTTTGCAGGAGCAGGAGTTCGAGCGTTTGGGGAGCAACCGCACTCAGCGCGTGGATGTGCGTGTCGTCGCCGCCACCAATGCCGACCTCGCGCAACTCGTCGCCGAACGCAAATTCCGTAACGACCTCTATTACCGCCTCAACGTTTTCCCCATCAATATTCCCGCGTTGCGCGAGCGTCGCGAGGATGTGCCCCTTCTCGTCCGCTATTTCGTCCAAAAATTCAGCCGCCGCCAGAACAAGACCGTCGAATATGTGCCCTCCGACGTGATGGAAGCCCTAGTGAACTATCCCTGGCCGGGCAACATTCGCGAACTTGAAAACCTCGTCGAACGGGCGGTCCTCCTCTCCCCCGGTAAAGAGCTGCGCGTTCCGGTCTCCGAACTGCGCGACCTTTCTCCCACGTCCCTTCTGACCTCCTCGCCGACGGAATCTCCGCGTTATGCCTCGCCGGTTTCCAATGCGCTGCCCGCGCCAATACCCGTTTCCACTATGGAAGAAGCCGAGCGCCAGCACATCCTGCGCGCCCTTCGCCAGACCAAGTGGCGCATCGCCGGTCCCAGCGGGGCCGCCAATCTTCTCGGCATGAAACGCACCACCCTGCAAGCCCGCATGCGCAAACTCGGCATCCGCCGCCCCATCTGAAGCCACAAAACCCTGGCGCAGGAGCAGTCCCAATTCACATTCCAGTTGGTTAAACTGTTTCCAATTCGCAGATTCCTCAAAAGCTTCGATTCGCCAGGGCAACCCGGGGAACCTTTCTGCCGTCTCTCGGGAATGCCTATTGAGCTGAACCGCTGTATTCTATAGGTATGCCGTACGCGGGGTTGCCGCACGTATCGCGGTGTCGATTCCGAAATAACTGCAAAACGGATCGTCAAAGTGGCGGAAGATCGGCACGGGCCATTTCAGAATTCAGGGGAGATTCCATGCATCGTGGTTACCGTTGTGCCTTCATTCTTGCTTTGCTGATTGCCTGTGTCCAAACGATCGGTTGCCACGGCAGCACCAGCACTCGCCTCCAGGTCTCAACCAGTTCACTCCCCAACGGGGTCATCGGAGAACCCTATGTAGCTGAACTTGTGGCGACGGGGGGAACTCCTGGCTACACCTGGTCGCAAACCTCTGGCGGCGACATGCCCGATGGCGTGTCACTAGGCAGTTCCGGTGTTTTCAACGGAACCCCGACGAAGGCAGGCACGTTTGGCCCTTATGTTTTCAAGGTGACGGATTCCGCTTCCCCGAGCAACACCGCTTTAACACCAAAGCTGAGCATCACGGTTACGAATGGCTCGGCGGTAGTCGCCGCGGCGTGCGAAACGGCCGGCGATGAGGCCGCATTGACTCGCGCCACTCCTTACGCGTTCCTGCTTAAGGGTACTGACGCAAGCGGCAACCCTATTTCTATCGCTGGTAGCTTCACGCCCAATGGCAGTGGAGGCATCTCCAATGCCACCGCCGACTACAACGGTTTCTCCAGCGGCCCCGAACATCTACAAGTGAATCTGGCCGCAAGTTCCTACTCCTTCGGCTCTTCCTCGCTGGGATGTTTGTCCCTGGCTTTTTCCGGTGCGGTTGTCGAAGCCGCCAACGCAAAAAATGTGGGAATGTCCCCCAGCTTTGGGCATGCCACAGTGGTTCGCGCCAGGAGCGCCAGCACTCGCGCCCCTGCAACCACCGCGATTCCCAACCTCCAGTTCGCCTTCAGTCTCGGCGCATTTGACGGCACCGTCTATCAAACGGGAGGAATCATCACCTCTGGCATCACAAGCGACGCCGCAAACGCCTCCGGCATCATTCACGTGCAGGTTCCCGGCGCCTTTTCACTCGGCTCCCTGCAGCCCCACTATGCCTTTGGCATGGATGGATGGACCGCGGGCTCCAACGGTTACTTCCGTACTGCCATTGCGGGATCCTTTGCGAATTCTGCCGGCGCGCTCTCCGCAGGCTATGCAGACCTGAATGCGGGAGGCACGTCATCGGGCGAGCTGATCAGCGGGAGAGGAACCCTGAACTCCGCGATTGACGCAACCACGGGTCGCGGCACGGGCACTTACACCGTTCCAACTGCCGGCGGGAATCTCACGTTCGACTTTGCCTTCTATATTTTGAATAAATCGGATTTCATTTTGCTTTCCACCGATTCGTCTGTTACGGCAGGTTCTGCCCCGTTGCTTTCCGGCCGTGTCCTCGCTTCCAACGCAACCTACGCCGCGGGCGCTCTCAGCGGCGACTACCTGCTGGCCTCACAAGGCCTCGAACGCAACGCAAACACCGTTGCAAATCTTGCGCAAATCGGCACGTTGAACGCCACCCGCGCTGGCGCCATCTCTTCGGCGATCCTTTACACCAACGATGCGGGAACCTACTCCCGCACACCTTATTTGAATAGCAGTTACGTCCTGAATGCTGCCGCCGGACGTGTCTCTATTACCGGCCTCTCAGCAACGCCGCCGGTGCTCTATCTCGTAGCGCCGGGCACGGCCGACGATCAAATTGCCGGATTCCTTGTTGGCTCAGACACCCAGGCGAGTTCCGGGCTTCTCGTCCGGCAATCCACCAGTGCGCCTGCCCGCGACCTCTCCAGTTTTTCCGGTAATTACGCCGTGAGTACGCAAGAAGATGTGGACGGGCTAAGCGGGGCAGCTCTGGGCTCCTTTTCGTCCTTGCGCACAGGCCAATATTTCGCCACGCGGAAATCCACCGGCTCTGTTGCCAATCTGCCGACTTCTGGTTCCATCACCATCAATCCCGACGGATCTGGCAGTTTGAACGGTGGCACCTTTCCGTTTGTCACTAGCGGAGCGCTTATATTCGCCATCCCCGACACCGGCGATCCCCTGCTGTACGTCTTCACGGCAGACAAGCTAGCCAACTGACCCCGAGCCATTCTCGCAACCTTGCTCGCAGCAAATAGTTACCCTTTGCTGTCCACGTG
>CAYOOS010000235.1:0-6854 GCA_964405585.1 uncultured Acidobacteriaceae bacterium
CCCATCAGGTCCAACTTGCAAGAAACATGCGGCAGGGCTCCACGGACTGGGTTGGGATTACGCGCCGCAAGTTCGAGCAGATGAAACATCGCAGCATGAATAGCCTGACAGGGTGGCAAGCCGTTCACCCTTGGCTCAGTATTCTGTTTCCCATCGGGTTGGTGTTTGTGCTGGTGGTGCTGCGCTTCGATTGGATTCGCACTGTGGTGCGCCGGATTACCCTTTCCTGGCAACTCCGGCATTCCGAAGGAGAACGCAAGAATCCGCAACTTGCCTCGCGCTTGTATACGGAGCTACTGCGTCTCCTTGAAAAGCGCGGTTTGGCCCGGCCGATCACGCAGACTCCTCTGGAATTTGCCACGTCCGGCGGACTGCAGCCCGAACTTGCCGGCCCGCTTCGTGAATTCACGGAGTTGTACGCGCAGGCCCGCTTCGGTGACAAGCCTTGCGATTCCTTCCGCCTGCGTGCCCTGATGGAGCAAATTCGTTCTGTTCCCCGATCCCGCTAGCCTTCTTTTGCGCGGCCAGTTCGCCATTCTCACACCGTCGTTGCGCGAAGGATGTGGCCGCCCCTGTCGGACAAGGTGCCTCCACGATTCGCAAAATAGCGCTGACGAATTGAGGCCGGGCCGAGATCTTCAATTTCGCGAAAACCAAGTGTTGTCAGTTTGGCGTGAAGCTCGTGCGTTTCAAAATCGCTGCGAAAGGCCTCTCCTACGGAAGCAACGCGCGCGGCGAGCACCTCTCGCGCGGCGGCGTATTCACGGTGACCGGCAGCTGAATCTGGGGGATTGCTATAGTCGAACACAACGTGGGCGCCACCCGGCAGGTGCGCGATGAAATCCAGCGTCGAGTAGACAGCCTGCTCGGTCAGATACGGCACAACGCCCAGCCAGCTGAAAAATGTCTGTTGCGCTGGATCAAGGCCGACAGCGGCGAGACCGTTTGCCAGAGTTTCCTTCTCGAAATCTACCGGAGCAAAGGTAAGCGTAGGAGGAATGGGGATAGCCACTTCGGTGAGGCGTTGACGCTTCCAAGCTTGCGTCGCAGGATGATCCACCTCAAAAACGTGAAGATGTTCACCGAACGCGTTGCGGTAGGCGTAGGTGTCCAGCCCCGCTCCAAGCACCACCAGTTGCCGGACACCGCGCGCGACAGCAGCCGCCAAGGCATCCTCGGCGAATCGCGTTCGCACAGCAATAAATAGGCGCAGGAATCGCCGGGAGGGATTGTTTTGCGCCTCGCGGACCGCCGCTTCAGCATCCGCTCCCAGAATGCGCACGGCCAGCGGATCGGAAAAGATGCTTCCGTGCTCGAGTACCTGGTGGACGGCGCGATGCGAGGCCGCTCCAAGAGCGGTGCGGCTTGGTTGTCCGGGTTGCATCGGAAAAGGGTAGTGGCCTTGGCCAAGGCCGTCAATCACGCAATTGGAAACTTAAGGGATTGTCACCCCACGGCTCAGAGCCGCCATCTGGGCGCCTTCGGAATCGCGCACCACAATGCGCAGCAAAAACGTGCCGGCCTGCAGATCATATCTGGACCTGACATTGAGGCCTGCTTTGTTCATCCTTCCCAGCGTGGAATCCCGCAACTGCATTTCGACGACCTTTTCTGAACCGGTAACCAAATTCCCATTTCCATCAAAGATGGCCGTTGCGATTGTCAATTTGTCAGTGTTGCGATCATCGGCCTTGCGGAATTTCAAGGTGCCGGTTTGGATATGGACCAGGACCGACAGATGTTTACCGGCCGCATTATTGAAATACTGCGTCTGGCATCCGATGGGCAGATCGTGTAATTCCCCTTGAGAGTAAACCGCCTGGCGAATCTCGTCTTTGGCTGCGGCTTCGGGATCGGCCTCGCCATGCGGGGCGAAATAGCCATGGCGAGCCTGGAGCGACCATTTTTCCTTGCTCGTCAAAGTTACTTTCAAGTGGTGGTACTTGCCATCGGGCTTTAAGTTATCGGGCGTAAACCCGAGGACGTAGGAAACTTCCGGCTCCGCCGCTGCTTGCAGTAGACCCTGGTCAATGTCATTGCGGTTGTGAAAGAAAATCCCGCCGGTACCGTCGGCAATTTCCGCGAGCACGTCATTCTGCAAGAACTCTTCCGTCTGGATGAGCCGCGTCTTCTCAGCGCTCGGCGCAACATTGCTATCCGCCTGAAACATCGAGGAAACATACAAGCCGCGTGCATCAATCGTGTTGATGACAACATTCGACCTCGTAGCCCGATCAATACTGTCGGCGGTCTGTTGTTGGACCGAAGGGGCCTGGAAAAATCCCGGAGACATCAATACGACGGTTCGCTGTCCCGGCAAAGCGGTCATCCTGCGAATGAGTTCGTCAAGCATTTGGAACGCCTGGCGCACCTGGAATTCCCCAAGATTGAGCGCGCGCCGAGCCGCCGACTGCACCAGAGGCTCGGCCTGATGAGCGTTGACCTTCGCGCAATACATGGCGTCCTGGATCGCCACTCCGTAGGCTTCGCGATCGTTTGCCTCCATAATCTGATAGGCCTCGTAATAGCTCATCGGCGGGCAATCCATTGCCGAGGTCTGTGCGTGCGGCATGATGCGCTGGATGGCCTCATTCAGTTTCGCCTGGTCTCCGTTAAAATCCTCGAGCACTTGGCCGGAAGTCGTGAGGATGGCGAAGCGGTCGCTTGCCTGCATGGATCCCAAGAGCTTCGTGGCAGCCTGCTTTGAAAGCATGGCATCGGCCATGGAAAGATGAAGGTCATCGAAAAAGAGTGTGACAAACCTTTGCGGCAACTGCGGCGCTTTCACCGGCACTGGCTCTTCCGGGCTTGCGTCTGCCGTCCCCATTTTCACGGTGGAGACTTGAGATGCGGGCGTCTCCACGGAAAAAGTCGAAATGAGCTGCCGCTTGCGGTTGTCCTCGAGCTGAAAATCTTCCTTTTTCAAATTCGGGATTACTTTCCCGCTTGCATCGCGCACCACCACGCGTACGAGAACCAGGTTTACGCGCACTTTGAACGTGGCGGGAGCATCGCGGGAGCTGAGTTCGTCCGGCGGCAGGTTCGCGTCCGGCTTTGGGGCTTCTTGCGGCGTACTTGGCGGAGAGCTCCGCGAAGCGGCGGGAGGAGTCTGGGCGGCCGCAGACGGCAAGTGAGCCACCAAAATAACGCCGGCCAGAAGGGTGAGCCAAACGGTGTTCGGGAGACTGCTCGAAGCGCGGCCAAGAATGAATCTCGCCATGCGCCCTCCATTCCTGCACGTTGTCAAGACTAGTGTGCAGCGCAGAAGCTGTCAACGCGCGTTCGTGGTCACCCTAATTTAAGCAGGCGGAGGGCGTTGCGCGGTCGATGGCGAAGAGAGAGCGGCGGCGACACTTCCAGCGCGCGTCGCCGGAAGGTCGAGATGAAAAAGCGATTACTTGGCGTAGACGAGCAGGGTGAAAGTGTCTGGCAGAATCGCCGGGCGCGGGCGAGGATTGTCCGCGGTTGCGGCTGGCGCTGGACCGAATTCCGCGGTGACAAGATAGACGGAGTGCGTGGCGTAGTCGATTGCCATGGTGCGGGCGCCGCGCTGCGTCTGAATCATCTCCACCGGAGAGAATTTCGTGGGGGAGTCTTCATGGGCGATCGTCAAGGTGCCGTCGCCGCAAGAGGCGAATGCATAGCCGGTGACGGGATCGAAGCGGTTCGCATCCACTCCCTGGCCGATGGGAACAGTGCCGATGACCTTGCCGGTGTTGCCATCCACGAAAGTCATGAGCTTGTTGTGGCAGCCGACCACCAGAATTTCGTGCGCGGCGTCAATCGCCAATCCAGAGGGAGATTCGCAGGGCGTGAGGGGCCAGGTGTTTTCGATCTGCAATGTCTTTGCGTCGAACTTGACGAGAGAACTCTTTTCCTCCAAGTTGACGAAAATATTCCCTTTGCCGTCGGTCGCCCCAAACTCCGGCTTCCCGCCGAGCGGGAAGGTGCTGACCAGTTTTCCCGCAGCAGTATCAATGGCCGACGCGGTGGCGGCATCACCATTGAATGTGAACACGCGCTTCGAGAATGGATCGTAGATAACGCCGTCCGAATCTTTGTCGGTCTTGATTCTGTCCAGCACTTTGAGGGAGGTGAGATCGAACATGATGGAATCGCCGCTGCCGCCGTCGGTGGTAAATCCTCTGCCGGATTCATTTGCGAACGCGACGCCGTGGGCTCTCTGAGAATCGGGGATGTCGCCGATGATTTTGCCTTGCTCGGGATCCACGACGACGTAGTGCGTGCCACGGGAAATAAAGAGGCGATGCGTGGCGGGATCGACTTCCAGATAGTCCCAACCGCCGGTTCCACCAAGCTTCACTTTCTTGACGAGATGGTAGCCGGAGGCGCCAGTGGATTGCGCGACGGCGGGAATGCCGATCATAGTGAAGATAGCGAACAGCAGCAGCGCGAGAGAAGCGCGAACACAAACATTTTTATGCGACACGGAAAACCTCCAGAAGCGTTGATAGGAGAATAATGGGCCGACTGGCACAATGTCACGTGGAAGATAAATGCAAGATAAATAGAGTCCGGAAGAAGGGCCGTCCCGAGCAGAGAAACCTGTTGTGCGGGAAGCGCGCTATTTGGCCACTGCCGCACTTCCATCTGGGGCATTCCATTGTTGCCGAAGCCCCGTAGTTGAAACATCAAAGAATGCGGTTAGAGCTCATCCGGATTGGTTAACTTTTTTAGATATGCGATGAAGACTGTTTTTCGCACCCACTTTGTATCTTCACTAAACGAACCCCTCGTTGAAGAGGGGTAAGTCTTCACGCTCTTTGGCAAAATCAACTGAAAGGTGTTAACTCTAATCCCGTAGTCACATTGTTGTGCAATTTCCTTCCCGTCAAAGACGCAATCATACTTAACGGGCAGGGCGCTGTAGCCGTCATACATGACAAGGTAGAATGACGAAATTGGGCCGTAGCTCAAGCCAGAGGTTGCCGCCTGCGATTCTGGTTCAATCCCCTTTTCGGAGTGATGCAGAAAGACGAGCAACTCATCCCCGAGACCGTAACCGATAAATGGCCCTAGGTAAAGGTTGGCCCCTTTTTCTAAGCCCTTGAACGGTTGGAGCACTTGAGCTTTATAAACCGCCATTGGATAGTGTTCCGTATCGCCCGACAGAATGCGGATAATCGCTACCAAATCCGCTTGCTTCAACAGGTCTTCAACCTTGACTGGGGCCGGGTCGCTGATTGTAGTTCTTAGTTCCTGAGCTCTGGCAATTTGAGCTGAAAGAACAAAACAGAGAAGCGATGAAAAGAACACTCGACTTTTCACATTCTTCATGTAGAAGAATTTGCACAAAAAACTCGTCAAATCAAGTTCTATTTAGGCCTACGCCTTAGTGCATACCAAGTCGTTTCAACGAAAACTGACATGCCACCATTGCACTGGCCTCCAACGCCGCTCTGCCCCTTATGCTAAAGTTAAAAGGTTGCGCTTCTGCGCGCATTTCGCTCCATGACCAAGGTCGGATTCATCTCTCTGGGTTGTCCCAAAAACCTCGTTGATAGCGAGGTGATGATGGGTATTTTGGCGCGCGAGGGCTACGAACTGACGCCGCGCGCCGACGAGGCGGAGATCCTGGTTGTCAACACGTGTAGCTTCATTGAACCTGCACAAAAAGAATCCGTCGAAGCGATTCTGGAAATGGCCGAGCACAAGAAATTCGGTGCGGCCAAAAAACTGATTGTCGCCGGCTGCCTGGTGGAACGCTTCCGCAACGAAATCCTCCAGCAAGTGCCCGAAGTGGACGCCGTGGTGGGCACGGGCGAAGTCGAGCGTATTCTGGAAGCGGTTGAGGGCGAATTGAAAATCCTGCCCGCGCAACCGCCCTCATTTCTCTATCACGATCTGACACCGCGCGTCGTCACCACGCCGAAGCATCAGGCTTACATCAAGATCGCTGAAGGCTGCGATCATCCCTGCACATTTTGCATTATTCCCGAATTGCGGGGCGCGTTTCGCAGCCGGCGCTTTGAATCCGTGATTCGCGAAGCGGAGAATCTTGCCGCGGCCGGCGCTCGCGAAATAACGCTGATCGGGCAGGACACAACTTCGTACGGCGAGGATCTTCATCTTCGCGACGGCTTGGCGGTTCTTCTTGAGCGGCTCGCGCAAGTGGAAGACCTGACCTGGGTGCGCTTCCTGTACGCCTATCCGAATCGCGTCACACAGAAACTTTTGGACACGCTCGCCGCTCATCCGCGCCTGGCCAAGTACATTGATATGCCGCTGCAACACGCCAGCCGCAATGTTCTGGCGCGCATGAAGCGTGGCTCCAACGGCGATGCCTTCCTGAAGCTGCTGGAACGCATGCGCACAACGATTCCCGGCGTCACCCTTCGCACCAGTTTTATCGTGGGCTTCCCCGGCGAAACGGAGGCCGATTTTCAGGAGTTGTATCAGTTCGTTGCCGCCGCCGAACTCGATTGGATGGGCGTGTTTGAGTATTCCGACGTGGACAATGCCGAAAGTTTTCCGCTGGACGGCAAAGTGGATGCCGACACGATCGAAGATCGCCGCAATCGCCTGATGGCCTTGCAGAAAAAGATTTCGCGCCAGAAATTGCGCGCCTGGAAGGGTCGCGTCGAGACCGCTCTGGTTGAAGGCCCGTCCGCGGATAACCCGCTCGTTTGGGAAGCGCGCCTGGAAGGCATGGCGCCAGAGATTGACGGAAAGCTCTACCTGACGGACATCGAAGTGCCTGGCCCGGCACCTTCCTCTCCCGCGATTGCCGCGCAACCCGGTGATCTGGCTCGCGTCGAGATTACCAAGACCGACGCTTACGACTTAATCGCGCGCGTCGTCGAGATCTTGCCGCGACCCGTCCCGCGCGCACT
>CAYOOS010000236.1:0-6852 GCA_964405585.1 uncultured Acidobacteriaceae bacterium
TTGCTCGTCAAAGAGCGCGTTCTGCGCGGCCAGTCGCTCGGCAGCGGGTTTGGAGTCCTGGGCGAATACGGAGCCGGCCAGAACTAGCAAAAAAACAATAAATTGGATATATCGCATGCGTGGCAGCGTAGCAGAAGTAAGAAGCTCGTTGCACGAAAAAATAAAGACACTGCGAAAGGAGTGGGTATTTGTGTCGTGCCCCGAGCGACTTCTGGCAAAGATGGGATTCGAGATGTGGTTCACCGCATTTCGGCCCTCAGCCCCGATTAGCAGATCAATCCCTGGGGAAAACGCCACACCAAATCGCGAAAGCTATTGGGAAGTCAATGACGGAGGCTCTCCGAAGTCTCCGAATGGACTATCCCGCGGTGCAAGAGGTAAGGAATGACGTACGCGGCGCAGCACAGCGCCATCAACCAAGACGCTCGGGCTTGGTAGCGATCATTAACTTCCGCCAGTGCACCCGTTACCAGTGCGTTCGCAAACAGGAAAATCAACGTCAAAACAAATAGCTGATCAGCCATTCGCACTTGGAAACGTTTGGTAAACAGTGCAATCAGGCAGAAACCCAGAGAGCACCAAAACACCACAGTGTAGATGGGTGTCAACCGATACGCATCCATTGCCAATTTGCCAATCGATTGCCTGGAAAGCAAATATTTCGGGATATCCCCAGGATAGAGTTCCCGAAAACCCTCAAACTCCGGCCCGCCTCGAATGGCATAATTTCCTGACCCGGCGGTGAACGCAAAAAACTGGCGGAACATCTGCTTGACGCACACTACGGCGAATCGTACCGGGTAGCGGCGAATGGTCGCGGATACGATTCTGTCCGCTTCACCCCTCGCTCCGTTCCAGCCGCCCATTTCTTTCAGGAGCGGATGCGCGCGCCATAGGAACTCTTCGGAAGACTTTGGCAGGTTGTGGAGATACTTGCAGGGAGTGTACTGTTCGATTCCGCACCGTTCTTGCAGATAATCGGCGGCCAATCCGCTCTCTAGCAACCTGCCGAACAAGAAGACAGGCTTTCCCGGAGAGAGAGTAAATCCATAGCCCGAGCGCCAGTTGGAGAGTGCAAGCAGGGAAGCGATGACCACAATTGGTAGGAACACGCACACGACTATTCCTCTTATTGATCGCGTGGGCCAGAACTTCCGGAACGCCCCAAAGGCTCGCAATCCAAAAATTGTCAACAGAAGCAGAGTTGCTTCCAACAGATGAGTGATGTGCGTCCCAATCGAAATACAAAGCACGGCGGAAATAACAAATGTCCTTCCGGCCGACATCGTTGAATCATACAGAAGCAAGAAAATTGAGAGCAGAGCCAAACCCGTGAACACATCAGGCATGATCTGACCCACGAACCAGGGGAGCGTCGTTGCGAAGGCTAGAAACATCATCAGTCCCAGAAAGGCCAGCTCAACACGCTTTGACGGCGGATTTTGCCGAACCATGAAATTGAATGCCGAACGCAAAACAAAAACCGCAATGAGGGACTGCGCCACCACGACCAGCCAGGGGGAGCCTCCGAAACTCACGAGCCGGATGAAGATGCTGTAACCGATCGTTCGATAAATTGGCGGCTGCAAATCGAAGCTTACCCACAGATATTGACCGGAGTCCGGGAAGAAGACAGGGTAGCCATTGAAAACGGCGACCCAGAGAAGCATGTAACTCGAAATCGCAAGCAGAAAAAAACAATTTATCTCTTGCCGAAATCCCAAGTGGTCATTTGTGAATTGCGGCGATGGGCTGGAAATAGACAATGGCGACTCTCCGAGACGACGTGTCAACAATTCCTGATCTTGATTCGGGCGGTTATGGCCCCAAGTCTGCGCCACGGTCGGCACAGATTGTCTTCTGAGCAATGGCAATCTGAGGCGAGAAATTGCTCATGGGACCAGCCCGACAACGTTATCTCACGGATGCCGAGAAGTTTCTACAGCAACCGCCGACGGCAATTTCGCGGCTCCACGTCTCCATCCCCTCCCCGCGTGAAGCTCTCAGTTCTTGTAAACAAAGTACGAAGGGCGTATGGTAGCGGTCTCTGTTGCGTTCCGTCGAGCCACTGTCCGCGCAAATTCAGTTTGCAAGAGAGGTATTCCCGTGAGCAATCCACTGAAGATCCTTGGCACCAATTTTACGGCAGCCATGCATTTCACTCTGCATTTTAGCCAGACGCCAGATTTCGCCACCTTGGACAGCTTCGGCCGTCCGCAGGATTCCTTCCAGGTGTTTATCGCTTACAATCCGGCCACTGCAAATCCCGCGAATCCACAATCTGTGGATGTGCTTGTCCGCGGTGATGAAATCCATATCGCTAATGCGTTGCGGATTCGCGACGCGCGCCCGGCTGTGGCAGACCCTAACGCCGGCGGCTGGGGAGCCATCCGCGGCACCGTCCCATACCACCTGAAGACAGAAGCCAACGGAACGGCGCGGCTCACTTTTACTGTGGAGTTTGCCCTGCTGGGTATCACGGGGCAGTTTGCCTGGGGATTGCAAACCACGCAATTCGGCTCGGAGGTCGACTCGCGGCAGGGCGTCTCGCCTTAACTGGCCGCGCGTTGGCTCAAATGGTGTGCGGCGGCGCAGAGAAGCGTGCGGCCTGCCGCGAATTATTCGCAATCAGGCCTTCGCTTCCGGCTTTGCGGCAGCTTTGGCCTTGACGGATCCGCGCCAGGCCAGCGCCAGCATCAGTATGCCGAAGACAAACAATCCCACACCGGCTTCAAAATTAATGTTGACGCCGAGCGACCGCTCGTAAATCCGCTGATCGCCAAAAAGCCCGAACGCCGTCAGAATCACGCCAAACAGGCTGAACATCCATCCAATCGGATAACGAATATCCAAACTCATCGCGCATCTCCCTCTACCTGAAAATAATGTTAAGCACCAGCGCCAGAACAAGGACAAGGCCGCCGAGATACGCCGGCCGCTGATACCACGACAAGTGCTCTTCACTCGGCTTTTCCGTCAGGGAATAAACCAGCCCGACGAGTTCCTTCTCGTCGCGAGGTTTCGTTACCAAACTGACCACGATGGTGACCACGAAGCAAACCATAAACGCCCAGATCGCCGTCCAGAAGTTCTGCGCCATTTCGCTGGGATAATTGTGGAGCACCGCGATCCAGCCACCTTTGATTCCCACCAGGTCTCCGTGCGGCAGCGACAAGCCGTGATGCAACGCCGCGGCGGTTGTCCCGCAAAGCAGTCCGGTGAATGCGCCGTGACCCGTGGTTCGCTTCCAGAACATGCCCAGCAGGAACGTGGCGAACAAAGGGGCGTTCACGAACGCAAACACCAGTTGCAGGAAGTCCATCAGGTTATTGAAACGCGCCGCGGTATAAGCCGCGCCAATCGAGAACAACACCCCAAAGATGGTGGCGAATTGCCCCATATGTAAGTAGTGCCTATCCGAAGCGCCTTTATGGATGTAGGACTGATAGATGTCGTACGTCCAGACCGTGTTGAACGCCGTGACATTCCCCGCCATTCCCGACATGAAGCTGGCCAGCAGCGCGGTGAGTCCCAGGCCCAGAATTCCCGTGGGAAAGTAGTGCAGAAGCATATTCGGGATGGCCAAATCGTAGTCGAGAACCGGCTGCCCCTCGCGGTCCAGTGCCGGCTTGCCTGTGGCCACATCGATCTTCAAGGGAATCAGCCCCTTCCCTGCGTTAGGCGCCGCCTGCATCTGAACGACACCGTTCACCGTGACCGCTTGCTGCGGAGTGGGCAGTGCCAACGCAATCATTCCGGGCAAAATCACTAGCGCAGGAAAAAACATTTTTGGCACAGCCGCGATCAGCGGTGTGCGGCGCGCATCACCCATCGAGCCGGCCGCCATGGCGCGCTGCACCACGAGAAAATTCGTGCACCAATAGCCGAACGAAAGCGTGAATCCCAGGCCCATCACCAGCCCGAACCACTCCACGCCCAGTGGATTGTTGTGTGCGTTCGTCATGCCCTGCCACGAATGCGTGAACGCGGACGGCAGTTGCGTTTTCAAGCCGCTCCACCCGCCAACATTCTTGAGCCCGAGGAACACGAGGGGCAAGAAGCCCGCGACGATCAGGAAGAACTGCAGGACCTCGTTGTAAATCGCGCTTGTCAACCCGCCAAGAAAAACGTAGCCCAACACGATCAGCGCGGAGATGAAAATACTCACATGGAAGGACCAGGATGCGGACAGACCCATCTTGGCCAGCGGCACATCCAGGATATGGAGCACCTGGATCAGCTTGGCCATGGCGTACATCGAGATGCCCGAGGAGAAAATGGTCATTACCGCGAAGGAGATAGCGTTGAGCGCGCGGGTCTTTTCGTCGAAGCGCAGCCGCAGAAACTCTGGCACGGAACGTGCGCGCGATCCGTAATAAAACGGCATCATGAAGATGCCGACGAACACCATGGCGGGAATCGCGCCGATCCAATAAAAGTGGCTGGTGGCGATTCCATATTTCGCGCCGGATGCTCCCATACCAATCACTTCCACCGCGCCAAGATTCGCCGCCATGAACGCGATGCCGCAGACCCAGGCGGGCAGCGATCGACCGGCAAGAAAGAAGTCTGTGCTCGTCTTCATGAAGCGCTTCAGGAAAACGCCGATTCCCAAAACGAACACGAAATAAAGAAACATGATGACCCAGTCAATGGCCGTCAGATTCATTCCATAATCCTTTCCACCAGAAGCCAGTTATACACCACGCGGAGCAACGCGCTCATGCTGGCTATCTCAGTCGCACCCCTGGGAAACCTCTGTTCCTGCGGAAAACTTGAACGTGCTCTCTGGCGGGAGTGCTAGCGGCGCACATGAATACCGCCAATGACCCGGAAAAAAGGGATTGCAACTCCTTGTGAAGTAGTCGAAACGATGAATAAAAGAATGAGGAACTTGGAATTTGTTGATACCCATAGGGCAAGGGGCAAATCGAATGTTCAAACGGAACTCTGTCACCCCCCGCGTGGAGTTGTCAATTGATTTCTGGCCGAAACAATGGCGGTCCGGGCGTTAATCCTCTTCGACAAATCCCACGAAGCTGTGCGGCTTTACCTCAAAGTGAAACTCCGTGCGTTGCGGCGTTTCGACGGTTCGCCCAAAACTCCGGATAGGGGCCGCCGCTTTGCCGTCGATCACCTGACCGGTAGCCAGATCGCGCAGGTGCTTATACGTTCCGAGCACGGAGACCATCACCTGCGTGGGCTTCTCGAGGAATGATTGCACTACGAAAGTGTGGTTGTCGTAGACAAACAGGCTCACCTGGCTGGGCGCATCGAGCCGCACCGGAAAATCGCGCAGGACGAACTGTTTGATGGAGGTGAGCATCGGCTGCGGCAACACGTACAGATCGTTGAAGTTTTCGGGGATCGTCAGCACGTAGAGGATGCCTTTGGAATAGCGATCCATCAGCAACATCGGGGCGCCACGCCCGTTGGCAAGCCCGCGCACCACCGGCCAGGCATCGTTGGTCAGAAACGCGATTTCTGGCACGAGCACATCCGGAATCGCGCCCCGCTTTAAGCCCGCGTCAGGGTCGTATCCTCCCGGGCCAAAGGGACTCCAGTAGTCCTGCATCTTCAGCACGTTCCCCGTGTCGTAGATTTCCGCGATCTGCTCGATGCCCTTGCCTTGCAGCGCGCGCAGCAGCCCGGAAGTGATGATGACGTTCTGGCCCTTCTGCAACTGCCCCTGGATTTTGCTGACGATTTGCGGATCGAATTTGGCGGATTCCGTCAACAACACCGGCCCTGCATCGCTGGGAAATTGCGGATAAAGTTCAATGGGAATTCCAATCATGCCCAGATAGTTGTGGAGAAAATCCTCGCCGGTAGATTGATAGGGTTTGTAGCTCGCCAGGCCAATCGGTTTGCCCAGTTTGCCCACCACCGTATTCACTTGCGCCAACGAGTAGCTGGCTACCGTCGCCATGTTTGCTTGCCCCGGCGCGCCGGAAGCAGTATGCACCTTCTCCATGTCCGCGTAATCGAAGCTGGTGTGCAGAGCGTTCCACGCGTCGCGATTGCCCGGTTTCGCCGCCAAGACGAGATCACCGTAGTTGAACAGCATGATCTCGGGAGTCTTGGCCAGCATGGTGTCCCAGAGCTGCTCGGCATAGCGATCCAGGTAGCGGGTGCCATAGATGTCCACCCAGCCGCCGCCGTTGCCGCTCGGCTTGATGTTGTCGAAGTAACGGATGATCTCGTAACTCTCGTATTGCTGGAGGTGTTGATCGTTGGTGACGGGATCGCGTGTCTCCGTGCCGGTATAAATGCCGTCGTAGATCTTGGGCTCCACGTCAAGGTCGTAGCCGTTGCCCTGGAAATGTTCGTACCAGTTGGGGAATTTGATGATGATTTTCACCTTGGGATTGACGGCGCGCGCGGCGCCCAGCACCAGTTCGCGCGAAACGTCGTCCATCAAGTGGAGGCGGAAGCTCGTCCAACTGGCGTCGCCCTTCGCGGCAATGTCCGAATCCGACTTGGTGCTGTTGAAGAAGAAATCGTCGAGGATGATCTCGTCGAAGTTTCGCGCGGTCACTTCGGTAACGTGCTTCACATAGGCCCGGTCCTTCGGGTCGGTATAGCAGAACGACTGAAACTGGTTCGATTCCTGCGCGGTAAACGCGATCCCTCCGGCCACGGCCACGCCATGCGCCACGAAGAAGTGCTTCACACTTTGCAGCAGCGCATCGTCAGCAAGATCGCCGCTGCGGTAGCTCTCGATATAAACCTTGTCCACCTTTAATTGGCTGCTGATCTCATCCCAGGATTTTTGCAACCAGACGGGGTCCTTCATCTTATCCACAACGAAGACGGGGATATAAATGGCACCGCGGACATGATCATGCTCGG
>CAYOOS010000237.1:0-6828 GCA_964405585.1 uncultured Acidobacteriaceae bacterium
CGAATAGGCTTCCGGATTCTTGAATTGCTCAGGCTGGGCGAGAAATCGGAAAACGAGATCACCATTGGCAGGCCGTTCATCCGGCGAGGCCATCCTGACCTCACCGCCCAACTGCAGGCGGCTTAATCCGCGCAGAAGCTCTCTCTCCGCGAGGCGTCGGTGCGGAGAGGCTTGGGGAATCGTTTCAATCAAGAAGCGGTTAGAGCGAGCGCCGGGCAGCGCAAGAAAAGCTGCGCTCGCGAGAAACGAATCATGCAGGAATTCGCGTCGATTGATCATGGCGTATCACTCCCTCTTCAACGGGCGTTCCATGATGTCGCGGATGGCGTCGCGCGGTGACTTGCCGTGGCGCAGAATTGCGTCCACTTGCTTGGTGATCGGCAAATCGATTTGATGCTCGCTGGCGAGCGAGAGGAGCGCGGCGGTGGTGCCCACGCCCTCGGCGATCATGGTCATGCCCGAAAGGATTTCTTCGAGCGAGCGGCCCTGGCCGAGTTGAAAACCAACGCTGCGGTTGCGACTGAGCGCACCCGTGCAGGTAAGCACGAGGTCGCCGAGGCCGGCCAAGCCGCTCAAGGTTTCAGGTTTCGCGCCCAGGGAGACGGCGAGGCGGGACATCTCCGCAAGCCCGCGGGTGATCAGCGCCGCAAGCGAATTGGCGCCGAGGCCCAATCCCTGGCAGGCCCCGGCGGCAATGGCCATCACGTTTTTCATCGCGCCGGCCAGCTCCACGCCGATGACATCGTCATTCGTGTACAGGCGGAAATTTGGCCCGGCAAACTCTTCCTGAAGAAACGCAGCCAGCGGGCGATCGTGGGAGGCAAGGACGACCGCAGTGGGCTCGCCTCGCGCAGCCTCGAGGGCAAAGGATGGGCCGGAGAGAACGGCGAGGTGGGGGCGGAATCGCAGCGAAACTACCTGCTCGATAACCTCGCTCATGCGCAGGTGTGTGGCAGGCTCGAGGCCTTTGGTAGCGCTGACGATGGCGGCCCCTGGCCGAAGAAAAGGCAACGCCTGAGTGAACACCGCGCGCGCATACGCTGAGGGCACAACACCCAGCACGATGTCCGCCTCTTGAAGGACTTCGCCAAGAACGCTGGAGGCCACGATGCTCGCGGGAATGGCGACTCCCGGAAGAAAAACCGTATTCTCGCGGTCACGCTGGATGGATGCGGCGATAGCCGCTTCCCGCACCCACAATCGGATTTCATGCGGCCGCCGGCTTTGCGACAACACCATGGCGAGCCCGGTGCCCCAGCCGCCTCCGCCCAGAATCGCAATCCTTGTCATTCGAAGTCACCCTTGGACTTGTGAAAGGCAAAGCGAGGCTCTGTGCCTTCGACGAGCCGCTGCAGATTAGCGTTGTGCTTGAAGATGATGAGTGCCGCGGCAAACAACGTGCCAAAGCTGACGACGAGCGGCGGCGCATGTGGGGGCGCCCAAAGGAAGTAAACCAGCAGCGGCATGGCGGCGGCCGCGGTGATCGAAGCCAGGGATACGATACGGAGAGATACAACGATAAGCACAAACAGCACCACCGCCGCGAGTGCAGCCGGTGGACACAGAGCGGCGAAGACTCCGAGCCCCGTGGCCACGCCTTTGCCTCCCTTGAATCCCAGCCAAACGGGAAAACAATGTCCCAGCAGCGCGGCAACGCCAGCGAATATCATCATTCTGGCAGTGTGATCGCCAAAGCGCTCGACTAGCCACACAGCAAACGCACCTTTGGCCGCGTCGAGCACCAGCGTGAGAATGCCGGGAAGCGGCCCCGCTATGCGCGTCACATTCGCCGCTCCAATATTGCCACTTCCGGATTGCCTTATATCCGTGCCGCCGAAGAGCCGTGTGACTAGCAGGCCAAAGGGAATCGAGCCGAGCAGATAGGCGCCCAGCAATAGCAGGAGATTCATCGGCAAAATCCCGGCCATGGAAACTCAAGCCTCCGACACAAAAGGGTACGAATGCAAAGTAGTGTACTCCGCGCCGGAAGGTTTGAGCTTGCTTTCGATGAGGTGAAACTCGCGGGTGGTGAGCGAACCAAATTCTCGAGACGAACGTTCTTCCGCCGCCGCGAAAAGATTCGCAGGAATGCCGGGGGGCTCGAAGCGCGCCAGGGTGAGGTGCGGCGTGAACGGACGATTCTCCAGAGGGAATCCCAATTGGCGCATGGACTGATCAATATCCGCCGCGATTGCCGGCAAGTTTGCGGAAGATTCGATGCCGGCCCAAAAGACTTTGGCGCGATTTTCATTCGGGAAGAAGCCAAGACCGAGGAACTTCAGCGTAACAGTTTGACTGGAGCGAATCGTTGAGAGCGCCGATTGGATTGCTGTGAGTTTCGCATTTTCGGTTTCGCCCAGGAATTTCAGGGTGATGTGCATGTTTTCCGCGCGAACCCATTTCGCTTGTGGCGCAATGGCGCGGAATTCCTTCAGCAGAGTCGCGAGCGTGGCGCGCACGTCGGGGGGAATCTCGATGGCGATGAACAGACGCATGGAGCTGGAAGGAATGATAGCGCGAGTGGGGAAAGTTGGCGCGCTGGAATAAGGACAAATACAGAACGGAAGAAAGAAAAAGCCGCAGGGCTCCCGCCAGTAGTCGGCGGGGAAGCGCGGAACCTCCCTGCGCTACATCGCTGCACGAGGCTTAGCGTTGAACAAGAAGTGTATGCGCACCATGTCCAGGGCGACCTGCGTGGCTTGGAATCGAATCATCTCGCGATCGCCGGGCAGGTGAACAATGCGCTCTTTCACTCCTTCAGGAGATGCGAGGGCGATGTGTACCGTGCCGACTGGTTTTTCTTCGCTGCCGCCGCTGGGGCCGGCGACGCCCGTGATGCCCACTCCCAATATGCTTCCAACGCGCCGCCGGATGCCTTCGGCAAGGGCAATGGCCACCTCGTTGCTCACCGCGCCTTTCGCCTGAATCAGCGCTGCAGGCACATCGGCCCACGCGGTCTTCATCTCATTGCTGTAGCAAACCGCTCCGCCCAGAAAATAACTGGAACTGCCGGGAATACGCGTCAGACGTTCGGCGAGCAAGCCGCCGGTGCAACTTTCCGCCGCCGCAATCGTGGCGCGATTCGCCGTGAGAATTTCGGCGACGACTTCTTCGAGAGAGATGGCCGAATGGGCGAAGATGCGGTCGCCAAGCGCCAGTTCGAAGCTGCGAACGATTTCATCAAGTGCGGTGTTCGCCTGCGCCGCGTCGTCGGACCAGACGCGCAGGTGAATTTGCACTTCGCCGGGAGCCGCGAGGATGGTGGTGTTCACATCGGAATAGCGCGTGTAGATGGGGCGGACGCGCTCTTCCACATGCGATTCGCCCAGGCCGGTGACACGCAGTTCGCGATGAAACATGCGCACGCCGGAAACGCGTCGCTGCAGCCGCGGAAATACCTGCTCCAGAAAAAGTGGCTTCAATTCGCGCGGTGGGCCGGGAAGAAGCGCAATCATTCGGCCGTTATCTTCGAGCCAGAGTCCGGGAGCGGTGCCGCGCGGATTTTCCAGAACTTCCGCGCCTTCGGGCACCATGGCCTGGCGAAGATTCACGGTGGGCATGTCACGTTTGAAGCTGCGGAAACGCGCTTCGATGGCCCGGACAACGTCATCGTTGCGGCGCAGTTTGCGGCCCAGGAGTTCGGCAACCGTTTCGCGCGTCAGGTCGTCTTCCGTCGGGCCCAGTCCACCGCTGGCGATCACCACAGGCACGCGATTCAACGCGTCCCGAAAAGCTTCGGCCAGCAATTCGCGATTGTCACCGACGACAGTCTTGCGAAGAACCTCGATGCCCAGCTTGTTCAGCTCTTCGGTCAAGAAAAGGGAATTGGTGTCCAGGCGATCCGGCGTAAGCAGTTCCGAGCCAACGGCAATGATTTCCGCTTTCATAGGCGAGCAGTATTGTAGCGCAGAGTGTTTGCATGTTGCTGAAAGGGGCGAATGGCGTTATCCGCGAACGCGCGTCAGCCCAGCAGGGGCAGGCCTTGAACGTTCCAATCCAGCGTGAAAAGGGCGCTGTTGGCAGCAAGGATAGCGCGGCCAGTCGGCAACAGCGTAAGCCCGACGAGGGCGGAGCCGCTGAGCACATGCTCCGCGTGACCTTGCGGCGTGATTTTGACGATGCCTCGGCGTCCGCCGAACGACGCGACCACATACAAATTCGATTCGCGGTCGAACGCGATGCCCTGGGGCCGTCCCAGTCCGCGATAAAACACAATCACTTCGCCACCCTGCGTAATACGGTAAACGCGGTCGTAACTCGAGGTCGTCGGACCGGTGACATAAAGCTCCCCGCCAGGATGAAACGCCAGATGGTAGGCGGCGACCGAGGGTTCCAGCGTGGCGAACACGAAAATCTCGCGAGAAGGACTGATCTTGAAAATCGTGCCGCTGCGATCGCCGACGAACAGGTTGCCGGCGCGGTCGAAAGCCAGGCCCGTAGCGGTGCCCATACCTTCGGCCCACTGCTCCGATTGGCCGTCGGGAGTAACGCGGTGAATCGTGCCGTCGTGGCGGCAGGAGACGAAGAGGTCGCCCTTCACGTCAACCGCCAGCCCCGAAGGATTAATCAGCGATGTGACGTAGGGTTTTACGCTGTAGTTGGCGGTGATTTTGTAGAGCGAGACCGGCACGCGTTGCCCGCGGGGGCCGCTGAACGTGACATAAATGTTGCCATGGGCATCCACGGCGGGATTCGCCACTGGATGCAAATTGTCTGCAATCTGGAAGCCGATGGAAACGGGAAACGGCGGGCTCTCGTTTTGTGCGCTCACCACTTGAATCGTGCCACCGGCGGCGTTTTCCGGAACGCGCGCGATCAGACGAGTGCTGCTGGCAAGTGAGAGCGGCGCTTCCGCTTCTCCAAAGCGGACAACGGGTCTCGCGCCCGGCCGTGGAGTGAACCCGCTGCCGTAGACGGTGATCTCGCCGCCGGGAATGGCTGCCGCGGGCGCAATGCGCTCAATCCGGGGGACGCCGTTTTTTTCTGCCGAAGAGCCGAACCCAAGTTTCATAACTGGAGCCTGATTTTACAGCAGGCGTCGGGATTCCGCAGCCCGTACCCGCTTTTTCGCCGATGATTTACCGCAAAAACCTTCTAAAACAAGTGAAAGTGCAGCAGGTCAAAGTGTAACGCGAGACGCAGACAAATGGCAGCGTAGATCCCCGCCATCCAGTCGTCGGCCATAATGCCCCAGCCGCCGGGCAGCTTTTCCAGCCGGCGGCACGGAAAGGGCTTGGCGATATCGAAAATGCGGAAGAGAACGAACCCGGCCAGGAGGTATCTCCAGTTAAGAAGACTCATGCCAGAGTAAATGGCGAAGGCCGCTGCATCGCTGGAGTGGAAAAATGTGGCGGGAGTGGTGAGCGGCGCAAGGCCGAGAATGAGCGCGAGATGGACACCGGAAACCTCGTCGATCACTACGTATTGCGGATCTTTGATTCCGGCAAACTGAGCAACTTCGCTGCTGCTTTGCACTCCGAAATACGCAAGGAGTAGCCATACGGCCACGGAAGGCACCAATAGAATGAGCGCGCCGAGTGAGCCCGAGAGCAAAGGCGCGTCTTCATGCATGCCTTTGTCCAAGCCGTAGCCTACGAAGACGAACCACGTGAACGGATGCGACAACACGGCAATCAACAATCCGACAAGCGAGCCCCAGGTGCCAGGCGCGGGCTTCAGATAGCCGGTGCCCAAGGCCGTGGCCAGCGCGAAGGCAACGCGGGGTTTTTGTGCCGCAGGTTCCCGCGTGGCTTCCGTGGCGCTATTGGATGGTTTCATCGGGTTCACGCTGGCCCTTTTGTGGCGCTGGCCCATCGCCTTCCAGGAGTTCTTCCTCGTCGAAGATGGGGTCGGAGACGACGTACTTCTCCGAGGCCCACGCGCCCAGATCGAGCAGGCGGCAGCGTTCGGAACAGAACGGGAAATCAGCGTGCTCGTCGGAGTCCGTAGGCTTCTTGCAGATGGGGCAGCGGTGCTTCATATCGAAGAGAGTGTTTTACCACAGACCGCACCCACTCGCACAGTGGAACAAGGCCACCGTCGCCGCATGACAGCATCAAGCTGTCGTAGAGTGGTGATTTTCGCAGACCCTGTTGACTTTTCGGCGCGGCGGCTACGTTGTGGTGCAGGTGTTGTCCTGCTTTAGAGGGAGAATAAAGTTGCGATCGCCCGTGATTTTTTTTGGGAGGCAGGAATTGCCCGAATACAGTTTCCAGTTGCGAGGGTGGCACGCCATCGTCGGCATCGCGGCGCTGATTGCATATGGGGGCATTCAGACGTGGATGCGTGTCCGCCCCGTGGAAGACGGCATGCGCGATGCAGTAAGAGAGCGGCTTCTTAATGAGTATTCCGGACGCGGCCCGAACGATGTTGCGCGGCTCCTGGCGGAAGCTCGCAATGGAACGCCGGTCGAACCTCTACCAGAGCAAGTGCAGCGAGACGTGGAGTTCACTTCGATGGCAGCGCACGGCAGAATGGGCGGACCGGTAACTTTTGTGCGAGTGGAAGTCACTGTGGATGGAGCGCCACCTCCCGATGGCCGCGCGATTCGCTATTTCAGCGTTTCCCGCAAGTTCGAAGGCGGCGGTTGGATGGTGGTTGGCCCGAGCGATTCCTATCTCTATTATCGGGAACTGTTCCCCTGACACGCAGTCCTTTCCTTTCGCTCTTGAAGTTTAAGGGGAACTCGCCGCGCGGGTAATCAGGCCGGCTAACCAAGAACCCTAGCCAAGCACGCGGAGAGGCGCGCCTGTAGTGATGCGTGTGAGAGTATGTGGGGACGGCGGGGTGATTTTTTGCAGTGCGCGCGGGACGGGTCGCGGCAAGATC
>CAYOOS010000238.1:0-5164 GCA_964405585.1 uncultured Acidobacteriaceae bacterium
GCAAATTCACGGCTCCAACTTCGATGCGACCTTCTTCAAATAGGAGCCGCCATGAGCCCTACTTCGTTGGTGCAGCAAGCTGGCCAGCCAGGAATTCGGTTTCTGAAAGGAAAGGGAGAAACGCTATGAATGCTCGCCTGGCGGTTCGCGCGATTCCTTCCATCTTCTTTATCGTGGCGCTCTTTCTTCCGGCTGTAGCACGCGCCCAAGACCCCGAAGAGCCAAAAGGCATTAATTCGGGCGATTACAATATCCAGCAGACCATCGAATTCGGTTACCGTTCGAGCAATATCAACGGCAACGTAAACACCTACGATACGTTCGAGAACCTCGGTTCCGGCGTGCGTCTGTTCGATTTTGAGTTGCGGATGTACTCGCTCGGCCACAATGGAGTTTTATTCGACAACCTGACGTTCAGCAACTTCGGATACGGCGGCGATCCAAACAACGTCTCGCGCCTGCGCGTCGAAAAGAACAAATGGTATGACTTTCGATTGCTCTTCCGCCGCGACAAGAATTTTTGGGACTATAACCTGTACGCAAACCCCCTGAATCCAGCTGCTTTGAACCCGGCAGGGTCTTTAACGACCGGCTGCTACGTGGGCCCGCCCACGACGGCTTTCCCACAGGGCGCTCCAGCCTATTGCTCGCACCCCGCCGTGGCGCAAAACACTTCACTTACCAGCCTGGATCTTGTGCGCCGCATGCAGGACTACGATCTCACGCTGCTTCCGGCATCCAAGGTGCGATTCCGTTTGGGGTATTCCCATAACCGCGACGAGGGGCCTGGTTCCTTCTCGACGGATGGCGGAACGATATCGGCCTTCAACGAAACTTATAGCTATACGACGAATGCCTATCGCGCTGGAGTCGATTTCCGGGTCCTGCCGCGAACGACGCTTTCTTTTGACGAATTCCTCAGTTACTACAAGCAGGACAACGTAGTCCTCGACAACCCCGCCGTCAATCCGCAGAACTTCGGGTACGTTCTCGGAAACACCACGGGGCTGGGCACGCCGAATGGCACGCCGGTGGACCTGGGAAATATTTGGAGCACGCAGACGCCCTCCGAAGCCCTTCCTTGCGCAACTCCGATCGTAGCCGGCACGACCAACACCGCCACCCCCACGTGCAACGGATTCTTGTCCTATAGCCAGGTAGGCAATCCGCGGAATTTCATGCCCACGGAAAAGTTCCGCTTCCAATCGAGCTATTTCAAGAATCTGGAAATGTCCGGCTCGGCAGGCTACAGCAGCAGCGACAACAATATCCCGGACTTCCTGGAGACGGTGAACGGATGGACGTCGCGCACAGCTGAGCGCGGAAGCACAACCGGCGGCCCGGCGCAAGCCAAGCGCGTCTCCGTGAATGCCGATTGGTCGGGCGTGTATTCCGTGACGAATAAACTGCGGATCCTCGATACTTTCCGTTACGACAATTGGCGCATTCCGGGGATGTGGGCCCTGGATGAAACAAATATTTATGGCACGGGCTTTGCGGGCCTGACCGGCTTGCAACAAAGTCAGGCGGTTTTCAATGCGGCCAATTGCCCCCTGGACTCGAATGCGGTGACTTGCCCGTATCACGCGGCAGGCTCGGCCGCCGATGTGATCACGGGCCTCGCTTCCTCGTTTCTGGGCCAGAACCTGAAATCGAATACTTTGGAGCTCCAATACGATTTCACGAGGCGCTGGAGCGCCAGTATTGGCTACCTTTATACGAACCGGACCATCGCCCAGTTCAGCGACACAAACGATACGGAGTTGATTTATTTCCCGGGTGGGACAACCGCCGCACCCGCGAATGATTATCTTGCTGCGCGCGGTAGCTGTGTCATGGTTGCCGGCGCTTTGCCCACGGGATGCACGCTCAATTCGGATGGGTCGGTGACTTACCTCCCTCCGGCCGCGGCCAGCCCCGTCCGCAGTCTCACGACCATCAACGAAAATGCGCTGCTGCTGGGTGGCGTTGCGCGCCCCGTGGATGCCCTGCGCATCACCGCCGATCTGGAGTTTGGCTACAACGATGATTCTTATACCCGCATCGATCCTCGCCAAGTGCAGTCCTACAAGATCCATGCGAATTACAAGCCGCGGCCCTGGGCGACCGTGGATGGCGCGGTGGAGATCCATGAAAATCGCGACAACATCTTGACCGTAAACAACCTGGAGCACGACCGCTCGTACAGCTTCGCCACGATCTTGACAGCGAGTCCACGCCTGTCCGTGGATTTTGGATACAACTATTGGAACGTCTACACCCTGTCCATAATCTGCTTCCCGTACTCCACTTCCGCCGCAAACCCGGCGCCCCCGCCCACCAATCTGCCTGTCTCGACGTTTCCCCCCGGTGTGCCAGTGCTCCCAACGGGAACAGCGTGCCCGATCGCGGCTCCCTCGTCGCCCCTGGGAGCACTCTCGACTTACAGCAGCACGGATCATTTCGCCCACGCCGCCGTGGTGTGGAAACCCGTGAAGCGGGTGACGGCGATGGTGGGTTACAGCGGCAGCTTTGTCCGCGGCAATACGATATTCCTTAACCCGCTTACGCCTTCCGGCACGCTCGATTTCAACTATCAACGGCCGTATGCCTCGATTGTGATCGATGTCGCTCGCGGGTTCAGCTACAAAATGTCTTGGAATTATTACGGATTTAACGAAACCGGAAACACAAACCCCTTTGGGCTGGCGGCGATTCCGTTGCAGGACTTTAACGGCAGCAATGCAACCTTCTCGCTCCGGTATTCGTTTTGAGCGAAGTGTCGCGCAGGGCTCGCGGCGGCAGCCTTCCCTCCTCTTCCTGCTCCACATGAGCCGCGCGCTGTGGCGTCATCCTGCGCCTTGCTATGCGCAAGACAGTTTCCGGCGCTGCCCGCCGCTTACTGTTTCCGCTCCGCTACCCAAGCGCCATCGGCATGTCCTTCCACGCGCATCCGTCCCTTGCCGGAATCGCCATCAATCCAACCGGTCAGAAACGCATTGACCGGCCCCGGAGCCCCTTGCCGGCTTTCCTTCGGCCACTCGCCCGCGAACGACAGTTCCACGTAGCCGTTCCGCCAAGTCCCATTCATCGCGAGGTTCTCACCTAGTGGCCCGGACCATGTTCCGGTCACTCTGTTTCCGTCGCGGTGCAATTCCATTGTCGCTTCCATTCCGCCTGCATCGCTCGAATACCGCATCCTCCAACTACCGGCAGCGTCGGATTCGTTTTTCAGATTTTGCGCCACGGCCGGCGTAATCCGCACGTTGGAAAAATATGCCTCCTCGTCGGTGAAGCTCCATAGCCCGACGGCGCCGTGCAAATCCTCGCCCTTCATACCATCCACCAGCAGGCTCGGTTTTGCCGAACCATTTATATAAAGCTTCGCCGCTCGACCAGCCACCTCGATCCGCACTTTCGTCCAAGTTTCCATCGCCAGTTCCGCATGAGACTCATAGACGGATGGCCACTCGCGTCGAAGCCGATACCATCCGAAGCCCGGCTCCGAGGCATACTGGACTGTATGGTTTCGCATCGCCTGATCCCTGGCCTCCGAGTTTCCCGGCCTAACGTAGAACAGTTCGTAGTGCGATGCGTCCGGCCTGGCGCGGAAGGCAATCCCGACGAAGCCCGGGTACCTGACACCCGGCGGTGTTGTGGTTTTCAACGCGATCTCCGCCTCGATCACTCCATCCTGGAAGTCGGTTCCCGGCAACAGCGCGAGGCCTTCGTGGTCATCGCCTTCTAGTGTGATCCGGACGCATTTACGTCCCAGATAGTTCACCGCTTCCGTCTTTGCCTGTGGCGCAATCAGGCCGGTGGCATCGCGAAGTGGAAATGTCTGCACGCGCTCTGGTGGCGTTGCATACAGGCAACTGGCCGCCAATATGGGCGCTGCGCCCCAAATCAGCGAACGCTTCAGCATAGTTTTATCCTCCCTTGCGCTTTGTGCGGCCGCGCTTGGCCCTCTTTGGAAGGTCAACCACGGCGCTGCGAAAACATCCACTTCACCAACTCCGGTTCGGTATAAGCCCATTGCCAGACGTTGTGATCCACGCCGGCGTACTCGGTGTAGAGCGGGTGCCCGCCCGCCTTCCGTCTTGCCGCGATTCGGTCACGCGACGAGGATACCGGAACGGTCTGATCGGAGTCTCCATGGAAGTTCCACAGTGGCGTGTCAATCGACCCCGTCCCGTCATCTGGAGATTCGCCTCCACAACAGATCACGGCCGCGGCGAAAAACCGCGGACGATTCGTGATGACGTTCCACGCGCCCGCTCCTCCCATGGATTGTCCCGTCACATAAATGTGGCGCTCGTCGATGCTGAATTCGCGGCACAATCCATCGACAATCTCCAGTGCCAACCGTGAACCATCCCCGAAGCCGGGGAGTTCTCTCGCCGGCTGCTGCGAAAAATCGTAACGAATCCACCCGCGATCGGTCTGCGGTACTACGACGTAGCAGGGAAAACGCTGCTGGTTCTCCGGAAGCAGCCAGACACGTGTACCAAAAATGTTACCGAGGGTTAGTTGTTTCAGGTTGTCGTCGCCCAATCCACCGCTGCCATGCAGATACAAAACCAGGGGCACTTTTCCGCCGGTTCCCGGCCGGAACAAGCGATACGGCATCTGCCAATCACTCTTGTGCGTGCGCGCCTCGAACTTCTTTTCCAGCCCCTCAGATTGTTTCCGGAACGCTTCAATCAACGCCAATCTCTCCGGAGACATAGGGGCTCCGGGAGCGAGCGGAGGTGTGGGATCGGAATTTGAAGCGGAAACATTTCGTGACATCGATAAGACACAACCCATCTGGGCCGCCGCAATCCACGCTCCGGCTGAGGCCGAACCCAACAGGCGCACTGCTTCTCGTCGTGTAATCATCGGCGTTGCAACCCCATTGCCACGCTTCCGAACGGACTTAAGACTTGGATGTTTTGACGATGGGAGCAGAGAATCGGTAGCACCCCGCCAACGAATAGCCCCGCTGCTCGGTGGGAAATTCGGAGTAATCGTATGGTTTACGCGAAGAGAGCCTCTGCAGGCGCACCCCAGCTTTCGCCTTGCCGCGTCTGCGTTCCTATGCCACCATGACCGGGTAACCCGGCATCGCTCCGGCCTTTGCGCCCCGGGTTTCTTGCCCTCTGCGCGTTCACTTGCATTCCGCCGGAGCCGCCGCTTATTTCAT
>CAYOOS010000238.1:5264-6821 GCA_964405585.1 uncultured Acidobacteriaceae bacterium
TGGCGGTGCTCAATCACGCCATCGATCTGGGCATCACTTACCTAGACACGGCCTACTCGTACGGCGATGGCAAGAGCGAGACGCGCGTGGGCAAAGTGATGGCCACGCGTCGCAAAGAAGTCTGGCTGGCCACCAAAATTCCCGACCGCTCCTACGACGATTTCATGCGCCGCCTCGATGGCAGCTTGAAGCGCCTCCAGACGGATCACGTGGATCTGTTGCACATTCACAGCCTGGGCCAGGCCGCCGATTTGGAGAAGATCGAGGCGCCCGATGGCGCTCTGAAAGCTCTGCTCCATGCCCGCGAACAAAAGCTGACGCGCTTTATCGGCATGACCAGCCACACCAACGGCGCCGTGATGGCCCAGGCCATCGAACGCCACGATCTGGACTGCGTGCAAATGGCGCTAAACGCTTCGCGCAACGGCCACTTCGAGGAATTGGCGCTGCCCGCTGCCAACAAAAAGAATCTCGGCGTCATCGCCATGAAAGTCACCGGGCAGGAATTCCTTCTGAACAATGCCGCCGGAAAAGCGGACATCGATTCCCTGCTGCACTATTCCATGAGCTTGCCTGTCACCACGGCCGTCGTCGGCATGCCACAGCTCGAAATGCTGGAGCACAACATCTCCGTGGCGCGCAATTTTTCTCCGTTGAAAGACGAAGAAATGCAGCGCCTGCGCCACGCCCTTTCGCCTTCGCGGGATGACCTCGAGCACCGGCTCGTCGGCCACCTCGACGGCCCCACCGCGACGCCGCAGGCCTTCTCCGTTTAACGGCCTGTTCAAGAACGAACGCATGCAAACCAGCGCTTGACTTGCCCTGGCAGTTTCAGGCTTACTTTTTTTGCGCTATGAACATCGAAGACTGCCGCCGCTTCTACGCCGATGAAATTCGCTTCACGGCCAACGTCCATTCGCCCGCCCTAATCGAGGCTTTCGCGCGTGTACCCCGCGAACACTTCCTGGGTCCCGGCCCCTGGGAAATTGCCTCTGCCGAGTTGAAGGGATTAACGGCGCTCGGCGCCATGCAAACGTCCTACACAACCGTGGATGACCCGCGCCAGCTCTACCACAACGTCGTCGTCGTGCTCGATAAGGCCGGAGACATTAACAATGGTCAGCCCAGCGCCCTGGCTCGCTGGATGGATGCGCTCGACCTCATGCCGGGTGCGCGTGTTTACCACCTCGGTTGCGGCGTCGGCTACTACACCGCGATCCTGGCGGAAATCGTGGGGCCACAGGGAAGCGTAGTGGGAAGTGAAATTAATTCTGATCTGGCAGCGCGCGCCAAGGAAAACCTGTCAGCCTATCCGAACGCGACCGTGATTGCGGGTGACGGCACAACGATTGATCCCGGTCCGTGCGACGCCATGCTCATCAATGCCGGGGTCACTCATCCTTTGCCGCTCTGGCTCGATCGACTCCGCGAGGGCGGGCGCCTCGTCCTGCCGCTGACTATGGCTACAACTCCGACGCTGGGCATTGGCGCAATGGCAAAGTTCGTTCGTAAGGCCAACGGTTATTCCGCACAAGCCATGCTTGGCGTGGCCATTTA
>CAYOOS010000239.1:0-6815 GCA_964405585.1 uncultured Acidobacteriaceae bacterium
GACACAAATACCCACTCCTTTCGCGGTGTATTTATTTTTTCGTGCAACGGGCTTCTTACTTCTGCTACGCTGCCACGCATGCGATATTTCCAATTTATTGTTTTTTTGCTAGTTCTGGCCGGTTCCATATTCGCCCAGGACTCCAAACCCGCTGCAGAGCGGCTGACCGCGCAGAACGCGCTCTTTGACGAGCAATACGAATCCGACCTGCGTAATTTCCCGGAGCGGGCCACCGCTTTCGGAGACTACCGCTACAATGACAAGCTCGCCGACTACTCTCTCGCCGGCATTGCGCAGCGGGATCAGACGAACCGCGCTTTCCTCGCGCGGCTCCAGGCTATTCCCACGGCCGGTTTTTCCGACCAGGATATTCTCTCCCACGACCTGCTGATTCGCGTGCTGCAGCAGCGCATTGCCGACTTCGATCTGAAAGAATACGAGATGCCCGTTAACCAGCAGAATGGCATCCACACTTCCCTGGCGGATTTGCCTCTGTCTGTTCCCTTCGATTCGGTGAAGCACTATGAAGACTACATCGCCAGGCTTCACCAGATTCCGCGTGTCCTCACGCAGACGACCGAAGTTCTCCGCGCCGGCATGAAAGACAACCTGATGCCCGTGCGATTCCTGATGGAGAAACTGCCCGTCCAGTGCCAGGGAATCATCGACGCCGATCCTTTTCTGATTCCCACAAAAAAGTATCCAGCGGATATTGCTCCTGAAGACCAGAAGCGTCTGACGCAACAGATCACTGCCGCCATTGATACGGATGTGATCCCTGCTTACAAAACCTTCGCCAGCTTCCTTACTACGGAATATGCCCCGCATGGCCGCGCCACCCTTGCCATCACCTCTCTGCAGGATGGCGAAAAGCGCTACCAGAACAACATCTACGCACGCACCACCACGCGCATGACGCCCGACGAGATCCACCAACTCGGCCTGCGCGAAATCGCGCGCATCCAGGCGGAGATGACGGTCATCGCCAAAAAACAGGGTTTCGCGGATCTCGCTTCTTTCCGCGCATCGGTGAAAAGCAATCCGAAATACACGCCCACTTCCGCGGACCAGATTCTGGATGACTTTCGCCACTACATCGCACAAATGCAACCCAAGTTGCCCGAACTCTTTACGCTCCTTCCGAAATCGCCTGTTACTGTCGAGGCCATCCCCGCCTTCCAGGCCGCTGCCGCGACGCATTATGTAACGGGCACTCCGGATGGCAAGCGCCCTGGCCGCGTCGTTGTGGCCACGTCCAACTTTGCGGAGCGCTCGCTGATCGACGACGAAGCGATCGCGTACCATGAGGGTATCCCGGGCCATCACATGCAGCTTTCGGTGCAGCAGCAACTCACCGGCTTGCCCAAGTTCCGCCTCCACGGTTTGGGTTTCAACGCTTACATTGAAGGCTGGGCGCTCTATGCGGAGCAGCTTGGCAAAGAGGTGGGCTTTTATCAGGATCCCGTTTCGGATTATGGAAGGCTATCCTCGGAATTGTTCCGGGCAGTGCGGCTGGTTGTGGATACGGGAATCCACTCGAAGGGATGGACGCGAGAGCAGGTTGTCGATTTCATGCGGCAGTCGGGAGCCGTGGACGAGCCTACCATCCAATCCGAAACCGACCGCTACATCGCGTGGCCTGCACAGGCTTTAAGCTACAAGCTGGGCCAGCTCAAGTTTCGCGAACTCCGTGAACGCGCCCAGAAGGAACTTGGAACTAAATTCGACATTCGTACATTCCACGACGAGATGCTGAGTGGCGGAACTCTGCCCCTCGACCTACTGGAAGCCCGCACCGACAAGTGGATCGCGCAACTGAAAGCAAACTGAAGAGCGCCCTCGTCGACAATTTTGGGTTCTTTATTTAGCACAGACTTGAGATGAAACAGGCTGGCTGAATCCCTCAACTGACCTTCTCGGACCACAGATCGAAATTATCGGATGACGCAGCGGGCGCCCGGCATATCAATCCCGCGGCCACTCGAGGGGAGTTTTTGAGGGATCTCGTTTTTCTGAATGCAGACAAGCAGAACGGCGAGAGGATGGATAGGGTCCACAAAGTCCGCCCGACCTTCTGGCCGATACCAATCTTTCCCGCCGTTCCGTTGTGGATAGTAGAGATTGTCAAGCGCCCACGCTGTTCAGTTTTATACACTTTGCAAAGATTATTTGGCCTGGCAAATAACTCCTGCTAACTTTCCACCGATACAGTTCGCGTAAGGAAGGCGCCAATGACGCTAGGGGATTGGGGCATTTTCGGGAATTTGGAAGGAAATGATACGTCGAAGGGCCTTGGTTAAGTGCATACTGCTGACAGAAAGGCTATTCGCAAGTATCATATCGGACAAGATTGGTCGCAGTTTGACAGATACTGATGTAAGATTCACCTGTGCACTAATTGCTCGAAAGGCCCGCCCATTCGGTCGCTGGAGGCGCACGCCAAGACAATGAGAAAACTACTGCTAATTATCCCCATCGCGCTAATCGTTGCAGGCGCAACACTGCTTTTCGAGCGGCCCGCTTATGCCTACGCGGATCCCGGTTCGGGCCTACTGGCGATTCAAGCAGCTGGGTCTGCGCTTGTCGCCATTGGATGGTACTTGCGCGGAAAAATCCAGAGACTCTTCCATAATGGCTGTTCAAGCTCTTCCGCGCCAATAGAATCTCCCGCTAAGAAGGAAGACGAGGGTTCGTCGCTCCCTTGAACAGCCAGGCCGTTCCTCCCGAACGTAACGCCAAGGACCCATCCGAGCGCAGTGAACTGGAGTTGAATTTCCGTGATCCGGCCGGCCGACTTCAGCTCACGGATACGCACGCCCTGCGGCGAATCTATCCTGCGGCGGTGGAAGAGACGCTGGCTTTTCTGGCTTCTCCCTTGCGGGCAGCCCTTGAACGCAGCGGCGATCTGGTTGTGACCGAGATTGCCAAATCCACATCACATTCAGCCATGCTCCCCGGAGAACTCTGGTTGCAACATCCACGGATCGACCCGATTTCTTACCCGTGGGAATGGACAACCGCACAGTGGCGTTCCGCCGCCGAACTCACACTGCGGCTCGCCAGCCAAGCCATTGACGCAGGTCGGACTTTAAAGGATGCAACCCCCCTGAACATCCTCTTTGTGGGCGCGCGACCCATTTTAGTGGACGTGTTGTCGTTCGAGCGGCGGAATCCGAGTTCCAGTGTTTGGCTTGCATACGGGCAATTCGTTCGCACGTTTCTGCTTCCCCTGGTGGCAGCAAAGTATCTGAGCTGGCCTTTGCAGGCCACGCTGTTTTCCCGCGATGGGTATGAACCCCGTACGATTTATCAAGCACTGTCACCGTGGCAGCGCCTCTACCCCGATCTGCTGGATGTGGTGACGCTGGCAACGTTGTTCGAGGGTAGGCCGGGGAAGATACAGCAACCGCGAAAGTTGCCTTCAACCTCCAACCCAGAGCTGGCCACGCATATTCTGCAGAAGCGAATAGCGCGCCTGGGCAAGCAGATTCGCCGTGCAGCGCAATCGGAGAGACCCAGCCAGTGGAGCGAATATCAGAAATCCGCCGGCCATTACAGTTCCGACGATACGGAGAATAAACAGCGATTTGTGAGAGGTGCATTGGAGCGCTGCCATCCGGGGCGCGTACTGGATATCGGGGCCAACACGGGAACGTATTCGCTGATAGCGGCCGAGGCTGGCGCTGAAGTCGTCGCGTTGGATAGCGACGTCGCGGCGATCGAGGCTTTGTGGCAGACTGCGGCACAGCAGGGCCGGACTATAACGGCTATTGTCGCGAACATAGCTCGGCCAACGCCCGCGGCGGGATGGAGAAATCGAGAACAGCTTTCGCTTCTGGACCGACTCACAGGGAAGTTCGATCTGGTGCTGATGCTGGCGGTGATTCATCACATGATCCTGCGGGAGCAAGTGCCTCTTGCGCAGATTGGCGATCTTTGCGGGAGGCTGACCCGTCGCTGGCTGGTGCTGGAGTGGGTGCCACCATCAGACCCCATGTTTCAGGAGTGGTTGCGCGGCCGGGACGAGCTTTATGGGCACTTATCCGAGGAGGATCTCCGGCAGGCGTTCGCTCCGTTCTTCCACGTTGCCGATCGGACAGTGCTGGGAAATCATCGGGTTCTTCTGCTATTCGAACGTAATGACGCAGGCGGACCGCATTTGTGAACGCGCGTAGCATAATCAAACGAATCGCCCAGGCCTGGGCTTTCGCAGCCATTTTGCTTTTGCCGAACTATGTGGACCTAACGTCAGGCGTCGGGGATGCGCGCATGCACGCCCCTGTGCCGCTCACGCGAATCGCTCTGGCTCACCTGGTGGACATGCTGGTGGTGGCCCTGCTCTTTGCCGGCGTGTTGGCAGGGCTTCGAAGGCTTCCGGGCTGGGTGAAGATACGCTGGGGACTGATGGCGCTGCTGCCGGTGCTTTTGCTGGTGCGCAATCTGGACCTAATACCATTTGAGGTGCCTAAGTTTGCGGCTCTGGTTGCGGGAGTGATCTGGGCCGGCGCGTTGACGTTTCTCATCCTGAGAGTTCCGAACGTTGCCTCGCTGTTAAGCAAGGCCGGAAGCAGCATTCTTGCAGGTTTTGCGGCGTTCGCTCTCGTGATGACATGGCAGCTTGGTCGCGCAGCGATATGGCGCCCGGGGCCGCAAGCCTTTACCTCGGCGGCGTCAGGGGAGAATACGCACAAGGGGCGTTTGGTCTGGATTGTGTTCGATGAGCTGGCGTACCAGCAGACCTTTGAAGCCCGGGATGCTTCGCTACCACTTCCCAACTTCGACCGGCTGCGCGGGGAGAGCACTCTGTACACCGACGTGACGCCGATCGCGGACAAAACGGCGAAGGTGATTCCGAGTCTGCTCTTGGGCAGAAAGGTTACGGAGGTTGCCAACACTGCGGATAACCGGTACCTGGTGAAGACGGAGGATGCGCCCGAATGGAAGCCTTTCGATGCAAATGCCACGCTCTTTGGCATGGCCAGGCAGCATGGTTTGACGACCGCGATCGTCGGATGGTTCGTGGGCTATTGCCCGGTTTTCGTGGGCGTTGTAACGGAATGCTACTGGAGCAATGAAGATGCATTGGATGGTGGACCGACGTCGCTTAGCGCAAGCATCGCCGAGAATGCGTGGTTTCCGCTGCGCATCATGGCCGAGCAGGTGGTCTCGCCAAGCCGAGCCCGGGCGGATGTTGCCGCGTGGAATGCAAAAGGCCATATCGAGTCCGTAAAGAATTCGCGCGAGCATGCGCTTCAGACAGTTGCCACGAGCCACGCCGACATCATCTATCTGCATCTCCCGGTGCCACATCCGCCCGCCGTGTGGGACCGCCGGACGGGTAACTATGCGTTGGAAGGGTCCTATTTGGACTCCCTGGATTTTTCGGACCGGCTTCTTGGGGAGATTCTCGATCTTCTTGAGGCGCAGCCCCGCTGGGCCGATACAACGTTGATTGTCCAGGGCGATCATTCTTGGCGCGCGAAAATGTGGCGGCCGTTGCCGGGCTGGAGCGCCGAAGACGAGCGCATATCGCACGGAGGTCAATGGGATCCGCGGCCGCTCCTGATGATCCACGCGGCTGGACAGAACGGCGCGAGAACAGTCGCGACACCAACCAGCGTGATGTATGTTCATGACGCCGTCGCCGAAGAGATACGCAGAATCTCCACGCCCCTCGCTAGGCCGTGATTAAATTCGTTCAAAGGGCCGTCGTGTTTTTCGCACCCCGATTGCAGGAATTGGCATCTATTAGGAGAGGATTTTGGGGGTCTTTGGGGCGAAACGATACAAGATCAAAAGGAGGAACTCAATGCGACTTATTCTTAAGATGGTGGCGGCATTTGCGGCAGTGGCGGGATTGCTGGTTTTGCCGGCGCTTGCGGCAAGCGATGTGGTAACCGCGATCCACGGGACGATTACGAAGCTGGACGCTGCGACCAAGACGGCGGTGGTAAAGACGGAAGATGGAGCAGAGCACACGATTCATTTCGTGGATAAGACGACGGTACACGGCGCTGAGGCGACGGCGGAAGGCTCGAAGGATGCGTTTCACGGGCTGAAGGAAGGATCGGAAGTTGCAGTGCACTACACGGAAAAGGGTGGCGACAAAACGGCAGTAGAAGTGGACCACCTGGGCAAGGACGGGATCAAGTCCGTGGACGGAACAGTGAGCAGGGTGAGCGAGGGCGGGAAGACGGTAACGGTGAAGGCCGCGGACGGAACGGAGCAGACGTTTACTGTAGTGGGGAAAGACACGAAGGAGTCGGCAGAGGCGATTGGGAGAGGCGCGGACAAAACCGGCAAGGTAACGGTGTATTACACGGAGCAAGGCGGGAAGAAAGTGGCGCACTTTTTCAAGAAGCTGTAGTGGATAAGAATCGCGATCGGATTAGGGCTACCGGATGAAGCTTTGGAGGGTGGCTGACACCCCAACAGCGGCGGCTGGCCGCCGCACTCAAAGCTCTGCCAGGGTCATTCAAAAATAACTGTCTTATTGTCGTAGAGCAGGATGCGGTTCTCGATATGCCATCGGACCGCCCTCGAGAGGACCATCTTTTCCAGGTCCCGGCCCTTCTCCACAAGGTCTTCCAGCCCATCGCGGTGGGAAATACGGGTCACTCCCTGTTCGATGATCGGTCCGTCATCCAAGACTTCCGTCACGTAGTGGGCGGTCGCTCCAATCAGTTTCACGCCGCGCTCATAGGCCTGCTGATGCGGCTTCCCTCCCACAAAAGCAGGCAAAAACGAATGATGAATGTTGATGATCCGTTGCGGATAGTGCGCAATAAATTCCGGCGAGAGAACTTGCATATAGC
>CAYOOS010000240.1:0-6809 GCA_964405585.1 uncultured Acidobacteriaceae bacterium
CCAAACGTGCTGTGCCCGTAATACGTAATCTTGTTGCCCTTCAGATCCAGCATCTGCGCCTCCCTCTAATCTTCTTAGCACGCCAGACTACCGCCACATCGCACTCCTTAAATCTGTCCTCGCCTGCGCCGGCGTGATCCCTGCCAGTACCCCCAGATCAACAAACAGCAGCCTCGCCTTCATCCCACTCTCCTCAGGCCCTTATCTTATCGCGTTTGTACGGGTTGAGAATCTCCCACTACCCACGTAGAATTAAATCCAGGTACTTATGACCTGGCAGTGCCTGAGTCTGATCGTTTCCGCCGTTTGCGCTGAGCAGGTCCGGCCCGCTGCCTTCAACTAAGGAGATCCTGCATGGCTTACGTGATTGCCGAACCCTGTATCAACACCAAGGACACCGCTTGTGTTGATGTCTGCCCCGTGGATTGCATTCATCCGCGAAAGGACGAGGCGGCGTACCAGTCCGAAACGATGTTGTATATCAGCCCCGCCGAATGCATCGATTGTGGCGCGTGCGTCCCGGTTTGCCCTGTCACCGCCATCTTCGCGCTCGAAGACCTCCCGGAGAAGTGGTCGAAGTTCACGGCCATCAACGCCGAGTGGTACGAAAAAAAGTAATCAACCATTTGCGCCGCCTGACCCGGCGCATTCTCTCTCAACGCGCTCCGATCGTTCGGAGCGCGTTGCTTTTGGTCCTCATCTCTCGCCCCACAGGCGGCTTTTTTCACCTCTTTGACATCCAATCGTGTGAAACAATCTAGGATTCGCCGGAGCTCTCTTTGCGCCTCACCACGCCTCGCTGCATTTTCATGGTCCTTCTGACAACGGCAGCTCTGCCCGCCGTTCTTGCTGCGCAGGCACCCGCTCCGCTTGCCGGCAATTACACAGGAACACTGCAAGCCGGAGAAGCGCAACTCCACCTGGTCCTGCATCTCACGAAGACCGTCGCCGGCGAGTATCGCGCTTCGCTCGACAGCTTGGACCAGGGCGTCTTCGCAATTGAAGCCAGTTCCATCAAAATCGCCGCTGCCACTCTTAGTCTCGACGTCACTTCCGTTGGCGCTCATTTCGAGGGCAAAATCTCCACCGATCATCAGACCATTGATGGCCTATGGTCCCAGGGCGACGCCTCCCTTCCACTCCTCTTTCACCGTGAATCTCCCAACGCTGCTACTCGCAAACCAGCGGAAGCCGTTTTCCCGGTTGAAGGTCTCTGGCAATCCGCGCTGGAAACCCATGGTTTGCGCCTGCGCCTGCAATTGCATGTGGCCCACGATACCGACGGTCAACTGGTCGGCGCGCTGGACAGTCTCGATCAGCAAGTAGACGGTCTACCCGCCATCCGTATGGAATTCAAGGAAGCCGCCTTTCGTTTTGAAATTCCCGCTGTCGCCGGCGTATTTCAGGGCACGTTGAATCCCGCCAAAAATAAATTGATTGGCACCTGGTCGCAGACCGGCGCGGAAGAAAAGATCGAGTTTGTACGTTCCGATCAGCCCCTGGAACTCCGCCGGCCGCAAACCCCTACGAAGCCCTATCCCTATCGCGAGGAGGATGTTTCCTTTTCCAATAGCGCGGCGGGCGTAACTCTCGCCGGCACTCTCACTCTTCCCAAGGGCACCGGCCCTTTTCCTGCGGCGCTTCTCATCGCTGGTTCCGGCCCCAATGACCGCGATGAAGCTCTCGCAAGTCATAGGCCGTTTCTTGTTCTCGCCGATCATCTCACTCGCAACGGTATTGCTGTGCTCCGCTACGATAAGCGCGGCATCGGCAAATCCACTGGCTCAACGGACAAGGCAACCACGGTGGACTTGGCAGCCGATGCGCAAGCGGGCATCGCCTACTTGAAAACGCGAAAAGAGATCGATCCGGCAAAAATCGCCCTGATTGGCCATAGCGAAGGTGCCATGATCGCGCCGCTCATCGCTTCGCGAACCAAAGATGTGGCTTGGGTCGTACTCCTCGCTGCTCCTGCCACTTTTGGCGAAGAAACTCTACTCAACCAATCGGCGCTCATCGGGAAAGCCGCCGATTTAACGGATGAACAACTCGAGGCCAGCCTCAACTTCGACCAGGCCGCCTACGACCTCGTGCGCACCGAAAAAGATCCTGCTGCGTTACGCGAAAAACTCAATGCCTTGGTGAGAGAAACCGGTCTTGGTGCGGCCATGCCTCCCACGGTTATGGAAACACAAATGCGCATGATGGAATCGCCCTGGTTCCGCTTTTTTCTCGATTATGACCCGCTTCCCAATCTGAAAACGCTGCAGGTGCCCGTCCTCGCGCTATACGGTCAAAAAGACCTGCAAGTCCCCGCCAAGGCAAATCTCCCCGTGCTCAAGCAAGCTCTTCAGGATGCCGGGAATAAAGACGTCGACGTCCGCGAACTTCCGGATCTGAACCACCTTTTCCAGCACGCCTATTCCGGCACGCCCATCGAATACGCCGCCATTGAGGAAACCTTCTCTCCCGATGCCATGCAGATCATCTCGGACTGGGTTCTGCACCACAGCGCTAACTAGAAGCGCTCTGACACGCGATTCGAGGTTTTGCAGCGGCCGCCTTCTGCCTGCCCGCCGCAGGAGGGAGGCGGGCGCCTTTGACTTCAGCTATTCCCCACCTTCCTCACCCGTTGCAAAATCTCTCCCGCCCGAGGTATCAGCTTGATCCCCTCATTCTCTCGCCCTTCCCACTCTTCGATCTTAATTTTCGCGGGATTCGCATAACCCAAATTTATTCTCCGGCACTGCTCCTCCGGAATCCCCGTCGCCAGCGTCACCTGAATGCGTGAAGTCTCGCGCCCGCTCGCCGCATCGAATGTTCCTTCTCCCCGCACATGAATGGAATGCGCCAGGACGCCGTGCGGCACATCCTTAAATTGTTCCCACTGTTTCAGAAAATAATCGCGGCAGTGGTAGCCGATCTCCCCGATGATCGCCCCGTGCGTATAGCTGATTTGCGTCAAGCCCGGCGCGTAAATAATTACCTCGCCTCCGTCTTCAATCGCAGGCTCCGCCTTGTACATGCCTTTCGCCGCCGTCCACAAGTCCTCATACATCTCCGGCATCACGGAAAGAATGCGGCGATACGGGCGGTGCGTCCACTCGATATGAATCTCAGTGGATAACTCCGCCGCCGCTTGCCACGCCTCTCGCGGCGCGCCAAAGAACATCCCCGAAACGCCGTTGTGAGTTACAACCAGGGGCAGGCAGGCCAGCGGCACGCGTACAAATTCCGCTGCGCGATCGATCATCGCGCGTACCGGGGTGCGCTGCGTGCCAATAATGTTGCGGCTTCCGAGCAGCGCTCCCAGCCAATGCGTATGATCAATCATCTCTTTCCCGCTGATCCCCGGAAAAAGATATTTGTTGCCCCCGGAAAAACCCACCACCTCGTGGGGAAACACCGGTCCGCAGATAAGCACCTGGTCGTACTCATAAATGATGCGATTGATGCGAACGACGATCGGTTCGCTCAGGATCCCGCCGGATATTTGCGCGACTTCCTCGGCCGGAATTACTCCGATTTCCGTAAACGTCTCGGGAATATCCCATCGATGATTGAAGACACGCGAACTCCCGCAAACCCCATCTGTCACCGGCTTTCCCAGTAGCCGCGACAGTTGCGCATCGTTCATCAGCGGATGCGTGCCCAACGCGATCAGGAAGTCGCAAGCCGCCGCGCGCCCGCCAAGTTCCTCCCCCAGCAAATCGAACAGCAGTGGCATCGGCATCGTGCGCGTACCATCCGGGATAATGATCAGCAACCGCTTACGCTCGATCCGCAGTTCCCCCAGCCCGCGCGCAAGGAACTCCCGTATCTCGTCAAGCGAAAGCGTTCCCGGCGCAATAGCTTTGCTGTGAATCATGTTTGTGTTACCCGGCTAAGAAATCTTCTCTGGAGGTCCCAATCACCAGCGTTTCCCAAAGCCTCATTGCCGCATCTCCCGGAATTGTGGGAAACTCTGGACCATTATGCGCAAGATTTCATGGGATTGCTCCTAGTTCCTCGGAACAATGAGCACCTCTCCCAACAGCGCCGCGGATTCCAATTCGCTGCACGGAAGATGGCCCATCGCCTTTTTGTTGGCCTTTGGCGTCATCGTTAATTTCTTCGACCGCATCAATCTCGCCGTTTCCCAGGAAGCCCTGCACGCCTCTTTCGGACTCACACTGATTGCCTTTGGCTATCTCTCAAGTGCCTTCAGTTGGAGTTACGCGGCGATGCAGCTCCCCGCTGGGTTGCTCCTCGACCGTTTTGGCGTTCGCCGCGTCGGCCGCCTCAGCACTCTTTTGTGGAGCGTGGCCTCATTCTGCGCCGCGCTCTCCACCGGGCTTGCAGGGTTGTTCGCCGCCCGGCTCCTTCTGGGCGTCGCGGAATCTCCTACTTTCCCGGCCAATGCCAAAGCCATTGGTCAGTGGTTCCCGGAGCGCGAGCGCAGCCTAGCCATGGCCATCACCGATGCGGCGGCCAAACTTTCCTCGGCCATCGGCGTGCCCCTCATTGGCATCCTGCTCCTGCATTTTGGCTGGCGCTGGAGTTTCGCCGCAACCGGCTTCATCAGCCTGTTTTACTTCGCGCTTTTCTACCGCGTCTATCACGAGCCTCCAGAGCAATCTTCAGTGCATGCCCGGGAAAATAGGCAGGCCTTTACTCCTGCGCAGAAGGCGCGGAAAACACCACTCGGCTACCTTCTCGTGCAGCCCAAGGTGTACGGCCTGGCCATCGGCTGGGGCGCCTACAACTACACCTTCTTCCTCCTCCTCTCCTGGTTGCCCAGCTACCTTTCCGTATCACTCCACGTGGACCTGCTCCACTCCGTCTTTTACACCAGCGTGCCCTGGCTCTTCGCTGCTATCACCGATTTTGTTGTCGGCGGTTGGCTGGTTGATTTCCTCATCCAACGCGGCTACAACGGCACCCGCGTGCGCCAAGCGGTGATGTTAATTGGCACCAGCCTGGGATTGGCCATCTGGGGCGCTGCCCATGCGAGCACACCCGCCACGGCTTTGGTCTGGATCAGCATCGCTCTTGGAGGCCTCGCTGCCGCCGCTCCGGTGGCTTGGACCGTCCCCTCCCTGATTGCGCCAGAAGGCTGCGTTGGCACGGTGGGCGCTCTGGCGAATTTCTGTGGCCAGTTGTCCGCCATTCTTGCTCCGATCTTCACCGGCTACATCGTTTCCGCAACTCATTCCTTCGCCGCCGCCTTTGCTATCGCCACTCTCGTCCTCCTTCTGGGCATTGCCAGCTACGTGTTCCTCCTGGGTCGAATCACACGCATTCCCGAACCCGCTCCATCCTCTTAGGAGTAATTGGCGGGAACTCTCTCCCTCCCCGAACACTCCTCCCGGCCGTGTCGCGGTATCATGGAAAGGAAACTTACTGGCCCTACCACAGCCCGCCTCTCAGGGGGTGTCGGGGTATCATAGAAGCGAACCACTATGCCCGCGACCAACCCGCCATTTCATCTCATTCTCATCATTCACGCTCACCAGCCGGCTGGCAATTTCGAGCATGTTTTTGAGGAGTGCTACGCGCACTCCTATCTCGCCTTCGTCGCTCTTCTCGAAAAGCATCCGCGCATTCGCGCAGGCCTGCACTATTCCGGACCTTTGCTCCTTTGGATCGAAAAAAATCACCCCGAATATTTCGAGCGTCTGCGCCACATGGTTGCTTCCGGCCAGATTGAGCTGATTGGCGGCGGCTTTTACGAACCTATCCTCATCTCCATCCCCGCGGTGGATCAACTGGAACAACTAACTCGCCTCGCGGACTACCTGGAAAAGCATTTTGCCAAGCGGCCCACGGGCGCCTGGCTTGCCGAGCGCGTTTGGGAGGCGCAATTGCCTTCCGCGCTGGCCGGGGCCAATGTCAGCTACACCCTCGTGGATGATCTGCCGTTTCTCGCCGCGGGATTCGACCCAGAAGAACTCTACGGCCCTTACGTCGCCGAGGATTGCGGCAAGTCCGTCTGGCTGTTTCCGGGCCTGAAGGAACTGCGCTACCTCATCCCCTTCCGCAAAGTCGAGGAATCCATCGACTATTTCAAAGCCGCTGCTCAAAAGCATCCCGGTGGAGCCGCCGCTTTTGGCGATGACATGGAAAAGTTTGGTGTCTGGCCGGGCACTTTCAGACATTGTTATGAGGATGGCTGGCTGGAGAAATTCTTCCTGGCTCTTGAGGAAAACGATTCCTGGCTGAAGACTTCCACTCCCGCTGACTATATCGCTTCACATCTTCCACTCGGCCGCGCCGATCTCCCCTCCGCGTCCTACGCGGAGATGATGGAGTGGGTGCTGCCCACCAACACGCGCCTGCGCTATTTTGCCATCGAGAAGGAATTCTCCGCCCGCCCAGACCTGCTCTCCCTCATTCGCGGCGGCTCCTGGCGCGGCTTCTTTCGCAAGTACCCCGAGTCCAATCTCCTGCACAAGAAAATGCTTCGCGTTTCGGCTTGCGTAGCTTCTGTGCCGCCCCGCCGCTCCAGTGGTGAACATACCGCTCAGTTACAGGAAGCCCGCGATCTGCTCCTTCGCGGCCAGGGCAACGACGCTTACTGGCACGGCGTATTCGGTGGCCTTTACGCGCCGCATCTTCGCACGGAGCTTTGGCGCAGGCTCATTCGCTCGGAATCCCTCGCCGATCAACTCACCCCCGACGGTGCTCGACCTCGCGTGGAAATGCTGGATTATGACGCTGATGGCGCCCCTGAACTCCTGTTCTCCGCTCCCGAATACCAGGCCCTACTCAAGCCTTCCGATGGCGCCACTCTCGCCGCTTTCGATTTCCGTCCCGCTTCCGCCACTCTC
>CAYOOS010000241.1:0-6771 GCA_964405585.1 uncultured Acidobacteriaceae bacterium
AGACAGAGATGAGGGGCCGCGGTGTTCGATCGTCAGAGCCCACCCTTTGCATAACACAAAGGCGCAAAGGATGGGGCACCCTCAAGTACGGCGGCGACTTGGCGTAACTGTAGAAGCGCCAGAAAAAGCTATTTAATTTCCATTACTTCTTTTTCTTTGAGGGCCGCGAGGTCTTCGATTTTTTTGGTTTCGGCGTGGGAGACCTTATCGAGTTCTTCGAGGGCTCGTTTCTGTTCGTCCTGGCTGATCTTCTTGTCCTTTTCCAGCCTGTCGATGGCTTCCTTGATGTCGCGGCGAATGTTGCGGACGGCGGTGCGGTGATTTTCCAGGGCTTTGTGGATAAGTTTCACTAAATCCCTGCGGCGCTCTTCGGTGGGCGAGGGTATCGGAATGCGAACAACTTTGCCATCGGTGGCGGGATTCAGGCCGAGGTCGGAGGCGCGAATCGCTTTGTCAATCAGGGGCACGGCGCTGGGATCCCAGGGCGTAATCATCAGCATGCCTGCATCGGGGACGGTGATGTTGCCAAGCTGGTTCACGGGCATAGGCGTGCCGTGATAATCCACGCGAACATGATCCAGAATCCCGGCGTTGGCGCGGCCAGTGCGGACGCTGGCCAGCTCCTTGCGAAAATCATCAACGGCCTTTTCCATGCGGGTTTTTGCGGCGGCGAAGGCTTCTTTGGTGCTGGAAATCGTAGTCATGTAAGTGTCCTCGGTGTACAGCGAGCAGGTTTTAGGTAATAAGTTATAAGTTTTAAGTAAAGCAAGAAAGAAATTTCGCAGGGATACCCGCGACTGATTTGCTTAAGACTTGCTACTCAAAACTTAGAACTTCACAGCCGGTTCACGCAAGCAAAATCAAGCCAACTCAAACGCTGGATTCCCAGTTTCGTTACTGACAACTTAAAACTGAAAACTTACGACTTTTCCTGGACCGGCATGACCGTTGAGCCCACGCTCTCGCCGAGAACAGCGCGGCGGATATTGCCGGGCTTGTGCATATTGAAAATCTTGATGGGCATGCCATTGTCCATGCAAAGAGAAATGGCCGTGGCGTCCATGACTTTCAGATTCTTGTGGAGCACTTCGCGATAGGAAATTTCGGCGAAGAACTTGGCGTCGGAAACTTTCTCCGGGTCGGCATCGTAGATGCCATCCACGCGCGTGGCTTTCAGGATCACGTCGGCCTTGATTTCCATGGCGCGAAGGGCCGCAGCGGTGTCCGTGGAGAAATAAGGATTGCCGGTGCCCGCGGCGAAAATAACGACGCGCGCTTTTTCCAGATGACGAATGGCACGGCGGCGAATGAAGGGTTCGCACACCTGATGCATTTCGATGGCGCTTTGCACACGGGTGTGCACACCGATCTTTTCGAGGGCGTCCTGCAGGGCCAGCGCGTTCAATACGGTGGCGAGCATGCCCATGTAATCGCCGGTGGCGCGATCAATCTCAAAACCTTTTTGACGCGCGCCGCGAAAAATATTGCCGCCGCCGACCATGATGGCAATCTGCACGCCCAGCCTGTGGACTTCTCGGAGTTCCTTGGCGATTTCGTAGATAGTTTGGCCGTCGATTCCAAAACCTTGTGGCCCCTGCATGGATTCGCCGGAGAGTTTCAGCAAAATCCGGTGGTACGCGGTACGTTTTTTGGGAGATTTTTTTGCGGTTTTCGATTCGCGTGCCATGTGTGTCCGTCCGTTCCGAGGGAAACCTTGCCGATTGTAACAAACATCCGGCGGGATGGCCTAGGATTGCGGGCACAAATTGCCAGTGGGAGCGCAGCGATGTATCGAACCGCGGGCGCAAGTTCCAAAAGGGAGCAGAAGGAAACGCCACGGTGAATCGGGGGCGAGCAACCCAAGACCCAGGTAAGAAATCGAACCTGGGGCACTTCAACCCAAGAGTACAGCCAGCAGCGACTGTGCCGTGAGAAACGGAATCAGCTTACCTGGACGGGAGTCTCTTCGGGGCCGTTCCCAGCTGCAGCGGCGCTGGCTTCACCAACCTTGTAGCGGGAGAAGCGGCGGATGGCGATGTTCTCGCCGAGTTTGGCGATGGCTTGGGCAATCATCTCACCGATGGTCTGCGTTTCGTCCTTGATGTAGTGCTGTTCGTAGAGGCAAGTCTCCTCGTAGAACTTTTCCATCTTGCCCTGGACGATTTTCTGAATGACGGGTTCGGGCTTGCCGGTGGCGCGAGCCTGGGCCATGTAAATCTCTTTTTCGTGCTCGAGCATTTCCGGCGTCACATCCTCGCGGCGAACATAGCGGGGATCGACAGCGGCAATGTGCATGGCCACGTCGTGGCAAAGAGACTGAAAGGCTTCGGTGCGGGCGACGAAATCGCTTTCACAATTGATTTCCACGATCACGCCGATCTTTCCGCCGGCATGAATGTAGTGGCCAATCAGGCCTTCGCTGGCTTCGCGAGTGGCCTTCTTGGCGGCCGCGGCTTGGCCCTTTTTGCGCAGGACGTCAACGGCCTTGGGGATGTCGCCATTGGTTTCGACAAGCGCGGCGCGGCAATCGCTGAAGCCGGCATTGGTCAATTCTCTTAGTTCCTTTACGAGCTTAGCTGGAATATCCATGACAGGTTTTGTTGTACTCATCCTTTTTTTGTTCTCAGTTCTAAGTTTTAAGTTCTAAGTCTAAGGCGCCCGCCTCGGAAGGCGGCCGCTACAAAAATGGCCCGGCGTGAACGGTGCGCACAGCGCCGGGCCGGAGAAATGGAAAGCCACGAGCGGCTTTTAGCTTTTTTCCTCTTCGGGCGGCACGGTGGCTTCGGCGACCGCTTCGGTGAAGACTTCTGAGCCTTCGACGAAATCGCCTTCCTGCTTTTCGTATTGCTCGTAGGCGCTGGTGTCGACGTAATCCACGCCCGCTTCATGAGACTGGTCGGCGGCGAGTTTCTGGTCGGCAACCTGAGACTGCTCGTAAAGGGTTTTGCCCTCTGCGACGGAATCGGCAATTTTGGTGGTGAAGAGGCGAATGGCGCGCAGCGCGTCATCATTGCCCGGGATGATCCAATCCACCATGTCCGGGTCGCAATTCGTATCCACGACGCTGACCACGGGAATGCCCATGCGGCGCGCTTCCTTCACAGCGATTTCTTCGGCGTTGGAATCCACCACGAACATGGCATCCGGAAGCTGGGCCATATTCTCGATGCCCTCAAGATTCTGGAAGAGATGCTTCATTTCGCGGTCCAGGCGCGCGCGCTCTTTCTTGGAGAGCTCCACCATGCGGCCGTCTTCGGTCATGGCCTTCAGGAGCTTGAGGCGCTTGATGGACTTTTGCAGCGTGGACCAATTTGTCAGCGTGCCGCCCAGCCAGCGGTGATTCACGAAATACGCGCCGCAGCGCTTGGCTTCCTCGGAGATGGCTTCCTGGGCCTGGCGCTTGGTGCCGACAAACAAAACGGTTCTGCCCTGTGCGGAGATGTCGCTGACAAAGCGGCTGGCTTCGCGGAACATTTTCAGGGTTTTCTGGAGATCGATGATATGGATGCCGTTGCGCTCCCCGAAAATATATTCCTTCATTTTGGGGTTCCAACGGCGCGTCTGGTGGCCGAAATGAACGCCAGCCTCCAGCAGCTCCTTCATAGTAATTTCAACTGCCACTATTCCTCCTTAGTAGATGGCTGTTTTTCGTGCAGGTTGGGCTACCCGAGGGTGTCCACAACATACTCCGCAACAGCTTCTTGCCGGCGTCCTTGCCGGCCGTGATCTTGGAGCCGCGGCTTGCGCCATGGCCCCAGAGCCCGACAGGCGGAGAAAACTCCGCCCAAAATCTCTGCCACCCAGTTCTTTAACGCTTGGTGAACTGGAAGCGCTTGCGCGCGCCCTTCTGGCCGTACTTCTTGCGTTCCTTCATACGGGAATCGCGAGTCAAGAAGCCGTTCTTGCGAAGAGCGGGACGCAATTCCGGATTGAAGAGGCTGATGGCGCGGGATAGTCCCATGCGAACAGCTCCGGCTTGCCCGCCAACGCCGCCACCCTTGGCTGTGGCGACAACATCCACCTGTTCGGCAATGCTGCTGAACTTGAGCGGCTCGGTGGCGTCGTGACTCCAGGCATGATTGGGGAAATATTTATCGACTTCGCGGCCGTTCACCGTGAACTTGCCGCTACCGGCGCGCAAGAAAACGCGAGCCACGGATTCCTTGCGGCGTCCCGTGCCGAGGAACCAATTTTTTGTGCCCACAACAACGGGCGTTTCCACTGTACTCAATGCTCCTCCTCGAAAAGCTGTTGGGCGAGACTACTCCGCGTAGTCGCGTCTACTTCACGTGCGGATTGCTCCCACCTAAGGCACCACTTAGAGAGGAACACCTACGTGCGGAAAACCAGAATCGGGCCCCAGCTTCGCGGGGGCCAAACTCAAAGCGAAATCTGCTGCGGCTTCTGCCCGGCGTGGCGAGCCAGACCGGCCTCATCGCGGTAGACACGCAATTTCTTGGCACGGCGCGCGCGCAACTTATTCTTGGGCAGCATGCCGAGAATGGCTTCGCGAATAATCCACTCGGGCTTGCTTTCGCGGATGCGCTTGGCGGGCACTTCCTTCAAACCGCCGGGATAGCCGCTGTGCGAGTAATAGATTTTCTGATCGATTTTGTTGCCGGTCATGCGAATCTTGTTCGCATTGATGATGACCAGATGATCGCCGGAATCGAGATAAGGAGTAAAGCTGGCCTTATCCTTCCCGATCAATATGCGCGCCGCTTTTGTGGCAAGGCGGCCCAACACCTGGTTGGAAGCGTCGAGAACAAACCACTGTTTGCCGACTTTTAGGGCCTCGGCTTCTTGTCCCTTGGCTACGTACGTCCTCATTGCAATCAGTCACACCTTTCCCTGTAAAGACAAAAGATAAGTTTAGAGATTGAGGGGAGCTTTGTCAACGAAGCACTTAGGCGCAACGGTGCAGTCAGAGATGCTCCCGGGATGTCTTTAACGCATTCTCAAGGCGTTCATCAGCTATTCACCATAGCGATAATTCTGAGTCACACGCCTCTGGTATCAATTCGTGGGTTGAGTATCGCCCCGCCGAATCACTCCACGCTTAGGTGGTTTTCGGGGACCCCGATGGAAACCGCGCAGAAACAAAGCGTTCAAATTGAGAGGAGCACGTATGCAAATTAAGGAATGGGCGAAGGCCGGTTGTGCATACCTGGCGGCTGCCGCGTTGATGCTGCAGCCAGTCACGGTAATGGCCCAGGACCCGAACAATGACGGGCAAGCGTATCAGAAAAAGACAGTCGAAATAGCACCAAAGTCCAGCGAAGATGCCTCGTGGCATCCACAGTCGGTGGAAGATTTTCCCTTTTTGAGTCACGAACTGAAGCTTGAGTTACTGCGCAAGCACATCAAGTATGTTTTCGTGATTTTTCATGAAAACGAGTCGTTCGACCATTATTTCGGCACCTACCCGGGCGCCAATGGCCTCTTCAGCGCGCCGCACGGCGCCACGCCCGCCAACGCGACACCCAGCTTCGTGCAAAAGTACCTCGATACCTCGCTCAACGCTGTGACGATCTCCCCCTTTCTGATGCCGCAAGCGGTCCAGACCTCGACGGGGACGATTGTGCCGATCTATCCCGCCGACCTGATTTCGGTCGATCACAGCCACCAAGGCATGTCGAATAGCCTGGACGAAGACCAGACCACCGGCGTCGCGGCGAATGACCGTTATGCGATGGATCAAGAAAGCCTTACGACTGACGGGTCCGGCAATATCGTAACCAGCAAGGACGTGGCGCCGACCGCAGTCTCACTCGCGCAGAAGCAGAAAGCTATGACAGACATTAGCCACATCGATTGCGACACAATCCCCTTCATGTGGCGGTGGGCAAAGAATTTCGTCCTGTTCGATAACTTCCATCAGACAATCGTCGGGCCGTCGACGCCCAATGCGATTGCACTCATCGCCGGTCAGTCGGGTCAGACGCAATGGGCACTTCACAACAATGAAGGCGCGACTGTGACTTATGCGAACCCGAGCTTCCCGAATCCGCTTGGTGCCAGCTTCGGCTCGAACGTCATGCCCACCACGAGCAATGCCTTCGTCCCGGTTGTCGCTGATCCGGGTCCGTTTCCAGGCTCAAACTTGGACACCAATGCGGTCAAGCCTCCGTTTAACTTCGACGAGAATCCGGCCAACCCGACCCTGAACCTGACCTTCGCCACCCAGCCGCTATCTTTCATGGGTCGGAACATCGAGGAAATTATCGCGAACGACCCGAACCCCAGCGCGGACTTGCTGGATGTCCAGGATGACATCAAGATCATTGCGTCCCAAAACCAGGCGGTCAACTGGGGCTGGTTTCAGCAGGGCTTCAATGCCAACGACGCGTCTGACCCGTTCGAGCCACAAAACTCGACTACGCCAAACCCGACCAACAACCCAGGCCTGAACACCGGTTATGTGTTGCACCACAACGGCCCGCAGTATTTCGGCTATCTGGCGGACAATCCACAGGTGCTGAACAATAACCTGCACGGCGCCAAGGACTTCTTCGATGCCGTTGAAAACAGGACGCTGCCGCGCGAGGGCGGCGTGTTCTATTTGCGCGGTGGCTACGACAACAATGATGGCTTAGTTCCGGTCGATCCCACTCCCGCCATTCAGCACGCGTTTATCGGGAACGACGATCACCCGGCCTACTCGGATCAGCAGATCTCCGAGGCGCTTGCCGCCAAGGCGGTCAATGACATTACCAACAGCCCTTACTGGCGGGAAAGTGTGATCATCATCACCTACGACGAGACCGACGG
>CAYOOS010000242.1:0-6757 GCA_964405585.1 uncultured Acidobacteriaceae bacterium
CTATGGTGACGCAAAAGCTCTCCTCAGCGCTTCCGACGACAAGTTCGCCGTGTTCGCCTCTGGCGAAGGCGTGAAGCTCGAATTTGATCCCCGGCACCTGCCAAAACTGCCCGCGAACTGGGTGCGCGATTATTTCTTCTATGCCGACGGTTTCGAGAAAGACCTCGATTTCTATGCGGCAAATGCTTTCACTGTGGAGCCGCTTCCCAGACATGGTCTTTTTTCATACCCGTATCCCGAAGGCAGGGACTACCCCCTCGACGCGGATCATCTGGGGTACCAATTGGAGTACAACACGCGCTCGCGCTCCGACAAGCTGCCGGGCAATTTGCGTTACATCTATCCCTCACCGAAGTGAGAGACAACATGAAGAGAAGCGGCGTCGTCACCATCCGCGATGTAGCTCGAGAGAGCGGCTACTCCGCGTCCACCGTTTCCATCGTATTGAACAGCGCTCCGCTCTCCCGTTACATTCCCGGGGAAACCAAGGCGCGCATCGAGACAGCCGCAAAACGACTGGGCTATCGCCCTAATCCTCTCGCGCGTTCCTTGCGCAGCCAGCGCTCCAACATCGTTGGCGTTATGGTTTTTGATATTACCGATCCCTTCTGCACGCCGATCTTGCGCGGCTTGGAAAACGCGTTGTATCAGGCCAGCTATCTGTCGTTGCTCGCGGACGCCCACAACGAACCGCACCGGTTCGAACGCTACCTGGAAATGCTCTTGGATCGCCGCGTCGAGGGGTTGATCATCATCGCCAACTGGCTGGTTACGGATATCAAGGTGCTTGCGGATTTAACAGAGAGGCAAGTGCCCACGGTTGTGGCGGGAAGGGAATTCGAGCTTGAAAAAGTAAGCACGGTTTCCGTTGATAACGAAGGCGCCGCCAGCCTCGCGCTCGAACACTTATACCGGCTCGGTCACCGCGAAATCGCTTTTCTCCGCGGGCCGAAGGCGCTCAGCAGCAGTGGCCAGCGATGGAAGGGCATCCGCAATTTCGCGCAATCCGTGGGCCTGACCCTCGATCCTAAGCGCATCGAAGAACTTCCTGAATCGCTCGACGCGAATTCCAGTTTTGAAGCGGGTGCTCATCTGACCAGCGAACTTTTGCGGCGCGGAAAGCCGTTCACAGCCCTGATGGCTTACGACGATGTGACAGCCCTGGGCGCCTTGCGGGCCTTGAAGAAAAAAGGGCTGCGGGTTCCGGAAGATTGCTCCGTGATAGGCTTCGACGATGTGGCGCAAGCAAACCTTAGCGTACCCTCGCTCACCACGATTCGACAGCCCATGGAGGCTATGGGCGCAATCAGTGCTGGAATCGTTTTGGAAGCCATCAAAGTGACGAATCAGACTCGCGATATTCCAATTGTGCGCCGCAAGATTCCCGCCGAATTGGCAGTCCGCGAATCCACCTGCGCCGTGAAGTAGAGCGGCGACATCTTACCCTCCGACAGTGACCCAGCTTCGCTTCTGCGCGCTTTCGGAGATCGCTTCGCACAACATCAATTCGTCGTGACCCGTCTCAAAAGTGGGAAAGCTCCGCGGCGCGCGGTAATCGCCGGCCGCAATATAGGCGTAAAAATCCTTGAAAAGTTGCACGAATGTGTCGGGGTAACCCTCTGGGTGGCCGCCCGGATATGCCGCATAGCCGCGGGATTCCGGAGACTGTAGCGCCGGATCTTTTGGCAGCACTTCGCTGGCCCGCTCGCGGTGCCCAATCCACAGGGTATTGGGGGATTCGGAATCGAAGGCCAATGATCCCTCGGAACCGTCAATCTCAAACCACAAACGCGCCTTTCGCCCGGCGCTGACCTGTGAAACCGTCATCACGCCGTGCGCGTCGTTTTCAAAATGCAAAAGCACGGAAGCATAATCGTCCGTCGTCATCATCACTTCTGTTGTCTCCGCTACGCCCGCTTTCTGAAAAGTTTCCACGCGTCCCTTGGGCTTGCGCCGTGTCGGGAGAACCGTGGCCAGATCGGCGCAAAGTTCGGAGACTTTGCTGTTGGTCAGCCAGGCCACCAGGTCCAGCCAGTGCGTGCCGATGTCAGAAACGGCGCGCAGTTCGCCGCCAATCTTCGCCTCCAATCGCCAGTTCCAGTCCGTGGGAAAAAGCAGCCAATCCTGCAAAAAACTGCCATGCACCAGCCGCACCTGCCCGATCGCGCCTTTGCGAATCAACGCGCGAGCTTCCTGACACAGCGGATAGTAGCGCAGGTTGTAAGACACGCCGCCGACGCGCCCGGTTTCTCTCGCCAGGGAAACCAGCGCCGCGGATTCCCGGGAATCCAGTGCCAGCGGCTTTTCGCACATTACATGTTTGCCCGCGCGAAGAAGCTGGCTGGCCTCCTGAAAATGCTCGTTGTTGGGTGTGCACAAATGCACAACATGAAGGGAAGGATCAGAGGTGAGTTCCTCAAGCGAAGTGTAGGCCCGTTGTAATCCCAACGCATCGCGCGAAGCCTTGCTGCGCTCCGGCGTGCTGCCAAGCACGCCTTGAACCGTAATCCCCAGACGCCGCAAGGCCTCCAAATGTGCCCGGCCCACGAATCCCAGGCCGATGATGGCTGCGTTGATGTTTTTCATGAACACTCCTTATGGATGGACTGTTCTTTAGAGTAATCCATACGGCGAGCGAACAAGCGAACAAATGGAAAATCCACGCGCGAAGGCGCTCAGGGTTTGGCTGGCGGGCGGAAAGCCTCGGGAGGATCCAGATCGCATTGGGACCAGAAAGCCTCGCGCGTCATTGCGCCGCTGGCAACGTTTTCAATATCTGGGATCGCGGCTGCGGCGATACCGCCGTCCGCCGCGTCAAAAATCACCACGATTCCATCTGGTGGGGAGGCGGTGCCGGCGCTTTCCTTCAGGCCTTTTTCAAACAGCGCCAGCGCATAACTCAACCGCACCGCGGCTCCCGATTCCTTCGCATCCTGCGAGACGATCTGGACTGTGTAAATCTTTGTTGTTTTCCCGCGAAGCTTCGTCCAATCACCTGGAAATATGCTGGTTTCTTCGCGTTCGATACGAAACCCGGCGAATTTCACTTCCGGCCCCGCGCTGGACGTCTGCAACCGTTCCGCAAGCTTCTCCGGCAACTCCACGTCGTCGCGCTGGAGATAGCCGCGCGAATCGCCGGAGATGGTCACGTGAATCCAGCCCCGTTCCTCGTCCAGGAACTCGAACTCATCGTTCTCGGCAGCTTGAAACAGCATGCGTGCGTTCTCCGCCCCCTTCGCATAAACGGGCGTGCCGGTTTTTTTCACAATCACAAGATTTTGCGGGTGGGCCTGGTTGCGCTGAATTTCCTGGAGGTTCTGGAGTTCCGCGGTAAGTTGTTGCATCCGTTTTTCCGAAGCTTCGCGTTGCATCCGCAGTTTTGAAATTTCATCGGGCGACCGCGCCGGTTCCGGCATAGGGCCGGCAAGGATCGCTGCGCCTTGCGCCCCAGGCACGCCCGATAAATCCAGTTTGGGTCGCGGCGCCTGCACGTTGGAATGGCTCGCGCCGGCCGAAGACAGACTCTTCCCAGTCAGCTTTTCTTCCAGGCGATCCAGGAAATCGAGTTCGAGTCGGCCATTGGAAGGCAACACTTCGTATCCGGATTTGGCGGGGTCGTTGTCCGCATACCAGGCCGTGATTTTGGCGGAAAGACGCACCACTGTTGTGCCGCCATCTCCGGAAAGCAGTTCAACGTTGAATTGATAAAAACCGCGCTCGTAATGCTCGAGCGGCTTCGCGCCCGCGGCCACAAAGCCTTCCAGGATCGGCAGCTTTTGTCCGGAGTACGCCTGCAACTCGCGCAGTGCCCGCTCTACCTCTTCCTTTGGTTTCGCATAACTCCGCGCGTAGGGAACAACCTGACCAGGTGTCATCCCTGGCCACCAGCACAAAAGCAGGACTCCAACTCCGATCCACTCGAACGATCCAAATGCGCGCCTCAAGGTATCGGCTCCAGGTGGTCTTCGTAGATCCAGCCGCGTTGTCCTTCCGGCGTTTCGATTCCCAGCCAGTGCGGTGAAACGATCAGCACAATCACTTCTGTATAGGCCGCGAGCGTCTTCAAATTGGCCGCGGATTGGAATGGCGCCGCTTTCAAATCCGCACCCGGAGCCTTGATGCGGCGTTCCAAGGCATGCCGCAGATCTTTCACTTGTTGCTCAAGCTGCTGCTGCGCCGATTGCGCGTTACCCAGCCGAGCCGCTTCATCTTCGCGCTGACGCACGTACGTCTGGCGCACTAGCTCCGCGCTCTGCTGCCGCCGCTTTGCGTCCGCTGCTTCCAGAGCAGCTTCTTGCGCAGCCTCAATGCGTTCCTTGATCTCCTGCATCTCGCTTTTTTCTACGGACCCATCGGAACCGTGCACTACCCGACGCGCGGACTCGACGTAGACCGCGTCAATCTTCACTCGTGTGCGTTCCGCGTTCACCGGAATCACTACATAGCGCACCGCGATGGTGCCCTGGTCGCCACTGTCCACGAAATGCCGCGGCGCGATCACATCCTTGTGTATCTTGTAATAGACCTCGCCGGGCCCTTGCCAGGGATCAAACAACGGCGTGGAATCCACAGATTCCGCTCCAGTCAGCGTCGGCTCTTTATCAAATACCAGCGTCCCATGGATGATCTGATCATGGCTCACGCTCATAACTGCCTGGCGCACCTCGTCCGGTGTGGCCGCGAATTCACGCGTCATGCCCGGCGTCGTTAGAGTGGTATTTCCAGAAGCTGGCAAGGAGCTTACGGAACAGAGGATCAGAATAATCGGGCCCAGGAACTCCCCGATACGATCGGAGGTCCAATCCCAGCGAGGGAAGAAGCCGTCGTTGCATGGGCGCGGCATGCCACCTCCAAGTCTTTACCTTGTTACCTCCAAATCTTTCTTTCTGTCAAATCCGCCTGCAGCCGGCCTTCCGCATTTTTCGCGGTACTAAAACTCTCCAGAACGAATTCTTTTGCTGCATTTAAGAAAAGACTTGCATTGCCCCGGAAGTAGAAGTAGTATCCCCGGCGGTTCAGGGACCGAAAAATTCGCCGCCTTCTTCGTGACGGAAAGAGGAGCGAATAATTCGGCGGGCAGAGTGGAGCACCATCAATTCGTGAACCCTTTCGCTGATGGGGTAAGCAAAGGGACCTCTCGGTTCGGTGCTTCCGCAGGCCATTCCCTCCACACCATGGAAGACTAAAAACTCGATGTCTGCTCGGCGTTATTCGCTCAAACGTCTGGAGGAGGCAGTATGCGCTATTGGTGTCCTTTTGAGGGGAAGGGCAGTCAGATAGGGGTAAGGACTGCTCTACTTTCTTGGTTGTTGTTGCTTTTCCTACTGCTCTTGAATTGTAGTCCGGCTGTTGCCTTGCCCGCCTTTGCCCGGAAATATGGCATGCCGTGTTCTGCTTGCCACGAGGCTTGGCCCATGCTGAGCCCCTTCGGCCAGCAATTTAAAGACAACGGCTACCAGATGGGGAACGACCGCGATGCCCCCATCTTTCAGCAAGCTGCCTATTGGCCCGTGACGTTTCGCATCACGCCCATCTGGCATCGCGAAAGCACGAGCAAGGCTCAAGTGGATGGGACCAATGGCCCGGGCGGGAATGAGGCTAAGGTCACATCGCAAGGATTCGATTGGAGCGGCCTGGACTTCCATACCGGCGGTACGCTTGCCAAGAATTTCTCTTTCTATGTTTTGCCTTCTTCGGACAACACCGGCGCCTTTCACTTTGAGTCCGTATGGGCGCGCGTGGACAACATCGGTGGAAGCTCGTGGTTCAACATCAAGTTGGGAAAGTTTGAACTCGACAACCTGCTCTCCGAAAAGCGCATCCTCACCCTGACAAACGTCGCCGGCGTTTATGAGAATTATCATTTCCAGCCCGCTACTGAGACTCCCAACTTCTTCACGTTTGGGATCGGCGATAACCAGGACGGCTTGGAGTGGATGGGCCACTCCAAAGATGATCGCACTCGTGTTTCCGCCGCTTTACTGAGTTCCAATGATGGATCGCCGGGACTCCCGACCAACCGCGGATATGGCGGATACTTCGCCGCCAGCCGCGCCTTTGAAGTGGGTAGCCTCGGCTTGCAACGCGTCGGTGCGTTCGCCTACCTTGGCGAAGCGCCCACTTATTATCAGTACAACCTGACGACTACCACGACCGTGGGAACGGACGTCGATGGTAACCCGGTGAATTCCACCACCACCACCCCCTACTCTGGCACGGGCATTGGAAACAAAGGCTTCCAACGCTACGGCCTGATCGGCATGTGGTACCTCAAGAAGTTCGATATCACCACCATCTATTTCCATGGTGTGGACAGCGCCTACTTGGGACTCAGTCTTCCTTCAACCAGCCCCTTGCCCGCTGGCGCGCACTCACCCAGTTGGAACGGCGGATTGTTTGAGAGCCATTACATGTTCAACCCGCAGTGGATTCTCATCAATCGCTATGAACTCGTCCGCATGTCGCAACAAGCGCTCCCCGTGGTGGCCGGGCCCTATGTGCCGGATGTAAGCGTTCCTACTTCCGCTTTCGGTAACGTGGATGTCGTGACGTTTGGGTTGCGCTATTACCCCTTCATCTCCAGTCGAGCGGGTTTTGCGTATCACGCGGAATATTCCATCCTGCGGCAGCGCAATGTTTCTCCAGTCACTTCGTCGGATTTGACCACCAGCAGCCTGTTGTTCGGCTTTGACTTTGCGTTCTGAGGGAGAATGACGATGCTGAACATCAAGAAAATTAACTTGAATCTAGCATTTGC
>CAYOOS010000243.1:0-6718 GCA_964405585.1 uncultured Acidobacteriaceae bacterium
TTCGCCGTATCGCCAGTGCCTGGACAGGATCATCACCATGGCAGACGAAGGGCGCGCGCCCGAACAAATTTTCCGCGCCGTTGATGAGCGCTGGGGAATCGAATATCCCGCAACGAATAACGCGGTTGTTAACGGCGGTTTTGTGGCCATCAGTGTGTGGTTTGGCGAGGGCGATTTCCAGAAGACGCTGCAACTCGCGGTGCACGCCGCCGACTTCGCCGACACCGACTGCAACGCGGCGAACTCCTCGTCGGTCGTCGCCGCCATGCACGGGATGAAAGCGCTGCCTCCCGAACAAGTCGCCGAGCTCCATGACCGCATCCTGGGCAAGACCATGGGCCCGCTTCATCTCACTCCGCCTGTGGACGAAAGCATTTCGCAGTTGGCGCAACGCACGGCGCGAATCGGTGAAGCCATCCTTATCGCCAACGGCGCGACTTCCGACGCAAACTCCATTCGCATTCCGGTTCAGGATCCCGTTACGCAGCCCGCCGAGCTATTCAAACTGGCGGACCTCATGGCGTATTGGAATCCAGAATGGACTTTGGAACGTGCGGGCTTCGGAGGAGCCGGCGGCGGGATGCCGGGAATCCGCGGTATCACTTTTCTGGACGGACCCGTGCTCGCCACCTATCCTCGCGATGAAATTCGCGGAACCGTCCTAAGGCGCACAATCCATCTCGGGCCTGCTCCGTCATTGCAATTCAAGGCCGGAGTTGATCCGGGCCGCGCCTGGCAGCTCCAGGTTTTTGTGAATGATCAAATCGTGCTCGATAAGCTTATCGTTGGAAGCGCCGCTGCGGTCCAATCCGGTTCCCGCCATTGGCAAGACATCCGTGTCGATCTGTCGCACTACAAGAACCAGACGGTAGTCCTGCGCCTCTACCAACGCGTTCTAATTCCCCATCATGAAGCAGGCAACGCCTACTGGCGCGATCTGTCTGTCCACTGATCCCCATCTTCTCATCGCATAACATTGGCCGTGTGCCCCAGGTTCGATTTCCTACCTGGGTCTTGGGTTCTCTTTCTTCTCCGAAAACTTACAACTGCAACCTCTCTCACGCCTGCGCCACTTTCTTCGCTTCCGCCGAGTCGTAGCTCTCCCCATAAATCGCCGGAACCTTGCTCCCCATCGGCCGCAAATACGTGGAAAGCTGCCCGCGATGATGCACCGTATGCTTCACCGTGAATTCCAAGTACATCACCGCTGGCAATTGGAACACGCCACGGAAATCCAGCACCTTCACCAGCTGTTCCCCCTTCAACCCGCTCAGCCGCTCGAAATTCCTGGCGAACGAATCGCCAAACCATTGCGCCAATTCCGCCGAGTTCCTCACCGTCTCTGGCCTGTGAATCGGCGTGAAGTCAAACGCGCCCGCCGCGATCCCTCCAAAAATTCGCTGCTCGGTTGCCGCAATGTGCCAGGCGAGCTCCAGCGCGCTCTTCGCCAGCGGCTCCGGGCGGTAATCGCCCTTATCCAGCGGAATCGCTTCGATCACCCGGCGCGTCGTCTTATGTTCGTTCTTCAACACCGGCAGCGCCAGTTGCAGCAGCAGCGTGCCTTGTTCCGGTTGCAGGTTTTGCATAATGCGTTGACCTCGCTTGCATTGATCTGTAGCGCAGCCAAAGTTTCGCGCTACTAAACCGTTCGATGCCGGGGAAAATATGTGGTTAGGAAGAATCAGGAGGGCGCTGGAAAAGAAGAGGGGCGTAGAAAAGGCGAAAAAATCCATTGACTTTCGCTTTTTGTTCGCCTATAGTCTTCCCCGGTAGAGGAAACGGGAACGGGTGGTCGCAGCTCCATTGCCTTCGGGCTCTCCCGAGCCGTTGGCCACCCGTTGAAATCTAGCGCAACTTCCCCTTCCCTGCCAGGAGCCGTCATGGACGCTTGTGTCGTAAACGCCGCCCCCCCAATCCTCCATCCCGCACCTGTAGCGCAGGGAGACTCCGCGCGTTTCACCAGCCCGCCGCTTTCTGGCGGGAGCCCTGCGGCTGTTTCCCCCGCGCCCGCCGCCGCCGAAAAACATTCCTGGTTCCCCACTCGCTGGCTGGGTCTGGGCAAAACGCGCGCCGCAGAAAAATCCCCGCACATTGTCCATGTGGATGTGGACGCCTTTTTCGCTTCCGTCGAGCAGGTGCTGAACCCCAAGCTGCGCGGCAAGCCCGTACTGGTGGGCCGCGGCGTGGTAGCTTCCGCCAGCTACGAAGCCAAATTCCGTGGCGTGAAAACCGCCATGAGCTTTCGCGATGCGCTTCGCCTCTGCCCCAAAGCCATCGTCGTCCCCGGCCAGTACGAGCACTACGCCGATTTTGCCGAACGCGTCCGCCGCATCCTGGAAACCTACACGCCCGCCGTGGAAATCGCCGCGCTGGACGATTTCTATCTCGACTTCGCCGGCACCGAACGCCTCTACCCCGATTACGAAGCCACGCTGCACCGCCTGCAAGCGGAAATCCTCGGCAAAACCGGCTTGAGCGTTTCCGTGGGCGCCGCCCGCACCAAGGCGGTCGCCTCGATCGCTTCCCGCCTCGAGCGGCCCCGCGGCTTCCGCATCGTGAATCCCGGCGAAGAAGAACTCTTCCTCGCTCCTCTCCCCGTGGAAAAACTCCACGGCATCGGTCATACCCACGCCGCGGCCCTGGCCGAACGCGGCGTCACCACCATCGGCCAATTGCGTCTGATTCCCAAGCCCGTGCTGATCGCCGCGTTTGGCGAAGCCGTGGGCCAGCAGATATGGGAGCGCGCCCGCGGCCTCGATGGCCGCGAGGTGTTGCTGCCCTCCACTCCAAAATCCGTTTCCCGCGAAACCACCATCGAGGGCGGCACCATTGACACCGAATTCCTTGGCGGCTTGCTCGAATATCTCAGCGAACGCATCGGCGGAACCCTCCGCGAATACGGCAAGCAGGCACACACACTGGGCGTGCGTCTGCGTTATGTGGACCATTTCTCCGCGCACCAGACCCTGCGTCTGGAGCGCCCCACGAATGACGAGCGCGAACTGCTCCTCGCCGCCCGCGACCTTTTCACGAAGCTCTTCACGCGCCGCGTGGCCATTCGCCACGTCGGCCTCAGCGTCACGAATCTCGAAGCCGACCGCCGCCAGAACGAATTGTTCGATACCGACGCCAACCGTCGCTGGTATCTCAACCGCGAAGTGGACCGCGTCCGCGGCCGCTATGGCTGGAACGCCGTCTACTACGGCAAAGGCCTCGAACTCCGCGAGCACTACGCCACCAAACCAACCGGCCTCGTCCTCTCCACCCCCTGTTTGTCTCGGTAACGAGAAGCCATCCCATAAATATTCTCCGGGAGAGCCTCGGTCGGTTTTTGTAGCGGCCGCCTTCTGAGGCGGGCGCCTTAGACTTATTCCACCGATAGGCCGCACAGCATGCGGCGCTGTCTTCGGCACATTTTCTTGGGGCTGTAGGGTCCGCCTTCTGCTTGCCCGCCGCAGGAGGGAGGCGGACCGCCAACACAACAACATGCATAACCGTCCTGTCTTGACATTGTCGGGCAAAAAAGGATAGCCTTGAAAACGAAGGAGTGGCCATGCCATCCCGTTCTCTCCGCACAGAAAAACTGGACCTCCGGCTGACACGCAAGGCCAAAACAGCATTACGAGCGGCGGCGGCAGCCTCCAATCGTTCCGTAAGCGAGTTCGTTCTGGAGAGCGCATTGGCACGCGCCGATGAAGCCCTGGCGGATCGCCGTACTTTTGGGCTGAATACAGCGCAATGGAAAGCCTTCCTGGCGGCGCTGGATGCTCCTCCACGTCCCCTGCCCCGCTTGGAACGTCTCTTGAAGGAGCCGGGATTCTTTGACGCAGGCACTCAGCAGTGAGCGAAATTCGGCGCGTCGAAAAACTGCGACGTGACCATCCGGTCGAAGAATTCGATTGTGGCCGCGAAGAACTGAACCGATATCTTTTGCGCTATGCCTGGCAGAACCAGCAGGCAGGCGCCGCCCAAACCTACGTGGGGATCGTGGGTGAAGTCATTGTCGGCTATCACACGTTGGCCGTGGGCCAGGTGACATTGGAGGAGGCTCCCGAGCGCTTGAAGAAGGGTCTGGCAAAGCATCCCGTGCCCATCATGCTGCTCGCGCGGCTTGCCATTGATCGTCGCTGGCAGGGTCAAGGAGTTGGCAAGGCACTGCTGCGAGACGCAATGCAGCGCACATTGCAGGCAGCGGATATAGCCGGCATACGCGCCTTTGCTGTGCACGCAAAGGATGAAGAAGCGAGGCGCTTCTACGAACATTTTGACTTCATTCCCTCGCCTACTGACTCCTTGCACCTCTTCGTCATGCTTAAGGATGTGCGGCGCATTGTCTCCGATTTTGGTGTAGTCCCTTAGATTTTTCTCTTCCTGCCCCCCTACCACGGAAAACCGCAAGACCACAGGTCGCCCCATGTTCGTGCATTTGCAGTGTCACAGCCATTATTCGTTCCTGCGGGGAGTGAATCCTCCGGAGGAAATCATTGCCGCCGCTGTCGAGCAGAAGATGCCCGCCGTGGCGCTGACGGATACGAACGGCATGTACGCGGCAATCCCGTTCTATCAAGCGGCGCGCGAAGCAAAGGTAAAGCCGATTCTTGGGGTTGTGCTGGACGTGGAATGGCGAAACGCGAAAAACGAAACGCGAAAAACGAAATTCGAAACTCAAAACTCGCCCGTCATCCCGCTGGTGCTGCTGGCGATGGATATGGATGGCTACAGCAACCTTTGCCAGTTAACCACGCTGCGGCACCTCGGCACCTTGCGCCCCGGCCAGGAAACTTTCGCCGATGATGCCAGCCGCGCCGTCACTCTCGACGAGTTGGCAACCCACAGCGCCGGCGTTCTTGCACTTTGCACTTCATCTACATCATTCACTCCCTCGTCACGCAGTTCCCCATCCCCCACCTCCCCGTCATTCCGAGCGGAGTCCGCGGAGCGCGGTTTGTGCGCCCCGTGCGCTTCGCCGGGGCGAGGAATCCCTCTTCCCTCTTCGCTCACCGCCACCCTGCTCACACAACTCAAGGAAATTTTCGGCGATCGCCTCTACCTCGCCGTCCATCATCTCTCTCCCGGTGATGGCCGCATCCTCCGCGAAGCGGAGCAACTTGGCCGCTCGCTCAACATCCCTCTCGTCGCTACCAACAACGTCCGCTTCCTGCGCCCCGAAGAGCATCTGCATCACCGTGCCGTCAACGCCATCCGCACGGGCAGCCTGCTGACCACCGTGGCCCCGCCTGAAATCACCACCGGCGAAGCCTGGTTCAAGCCCGCCGCCGAAATGCAGCGCCTGTTTCCCGATCACCCGCAACTCCTGCGCGCCACGTTGGAAATTGCCGACCGCTGCAACCTGCAACTCGAACTCGGCAAGCTCATCTTCCCGGAATTCCCCGTGCCGCCGGGCGAATCGCCTTTCTCCTATTTGTGGAAGCTCAGCTTTGAAGGCGCGCGCAAACGCTACCGCCCGTTGCGCCCCGAAGTGCTCTCGCGTCTCACGCACGAACTCGAAGTCATCGACAAACTCAAACTCGCGCCGTATTTCCTGCTCGTCTGGGACATCGTCGAGGAAGCCAATCGCCGCGGCATTCCCGCGGTGGCGCGCGGTTCGGCGGCCAGTTCCATGGTCACCTACTGCCTGGGCATTTCCTGCGTCTGCCCGCTGCGCTGGGGCCTTTATTTCGAGCGTTTCTTGAACGAGCAGCGCGGCGATTGCCCGGACATTGATATTGATATCTGCGGTGCGCGCCGCGATGAACTCCTCGACTACGTCTACGCCCGCTGGGGCGCGGAGCACGTCGCAATGATCGGCAGCTTCATCACCATGCACGCGCGTCTCGCCGTCCGCGAAATCGCCAAGGTCTTCGGCGTGCCTCCCGGCGAAGTGAATCACTTCACCAAGCGCCTGCCGCACCGCCCCGTTCGCGAAATCCTCGACGCCATCAAAAATCTGCCGGAGTGCCGCACCCTGCCCATAAACGACGAGCCCTGGAAAACGATTTTGCAAGTAGCCCTGCGGCTGGACGATGCCCCGCGGCATCTGGGCATCCATCCCTGCGGCACGGTGATTTCCGCGCGCCCGCTGACGCATCTTGTCCCGCTGGAACGCGCCACGAAAGGCATCGTCGTCACGCAATACGATATGAACGCCATCGAAGCCCTCGGCCTGATCAAGATGGACCTGCTCGGCCAACGCGGCCTCACCACCATGTCCCTCGCGCTCGACAACATTGAAAAAGAGGTTAAGGAAGTAAAGGAAATAAAGGAGAAGAACGGCGAGCCGCCGTCGCAGTCACAGCCACCTTCTGTCATCCCGAGCGGAGAGCCGGCTGCTGTTGCCGGCTCGCAGCCGAGGGATCCCTCCTCGATCTACAATCCCACCACCGCTTCCTCTACTTCCTCTACCTCCTCGCTCGCCCCCGACGGCGTAACCCCTTGCCCCAAAGCTCGCACCATCGATTTCACCGCCAGACCCGAAAACGATCCCGCCACCTGCGCGGTCATCGCCGACGGCCGCACCATGGGCGTCTTCCAAATTGAATCCCCCGGCATGCGCGGCCTGTTGCGCACCATGAAAGCGCGCACGCTCGAGGAAATGGCCGCGGCCCTGGCGCTGATTCGTCCCGGCGCTTCCGAATACGGCTCGAAAGAACTTTTCCTGAAGCGCCTGCGCGGGAAAGAGCCGGTGCTCTACGCGCACGAATCGCTGAAAAGCATTCTG
>CAYOOS010000244.1:0-6685 GCA_964405585.1 uncultured Acidobacteriaceae bacterium
TTACTACCGGCTGGTGGTGGGGGTGGGGATTTTGGTTTGGGCGATCGTGCAGGCGGGGAGATGAAGAAGTACAGGAGTAGAAGAGTGTAAGAGTATAAGCGGTGGGTTACAGGATTGTTGAAGAGGAAGAAAGAGGGACGGTAACACAGAGGGCACAGAGATCGGAACACAGAGGGCACAGAGTTCAGAAAAGAGAAACCCAAGACCCAGGTAGAAAATCGAACCTGGGGCACCCGCAGAGGAAAAGCACAGAGAAGAGAAGAAATTGCGCGGGGATAGCGCGTAGGAGCCCACCCTTTCCGCCAGAGGCGGACGAAGGATGGGGCACCCTCAAGTTCAGCGGATGGGAGACATAACATAACCAAGGACCCCAAGCACCCGGATCAGGTTTGGTGGCTGGGGCTGCGACCGTAAAGGCGGCGGCTCGCCGCCGCACTCCATATAAAGGATGGAAACAGGGATTAAGATGAGGTTGTGGTTGGGGAATTGTTTGGTATGATTTCGATGTTCCTCCAATGAGGGGCGCACCAGCGCCGCGCCCCCTGCGGCACTCAGCCTTCCCCAAAAAGCTGAGGAGACTTTTGTGCGCTTCCTGACACCAACAGAAAATAAGCGGCTCAATGAGCTGATTGGATTTGTGTGCATTATGGCGGCGGTGCTGGTTGGACTGGCGCTGATTTCGTATTCACCGCGAGATGCGGCATTTAATGTGAGTGGAGTGGCGGCGGACGACCATCCGGCGAAGAATTGGATTGGGCCGGTGGGGGCGTACACGGCGGACCTGCTGTTCCAAGTGTTTGGATTTGCGGCGTTTTTGCTGCCGGTGGCGCTGGGGATACTTGGGTACCGATGGTGCCGAAGCCGGGCGATTGATTCGCAGATCGCGACGGTGGCGGGATACGTGTTGCTGCTGCTATCGCTCCCTTCCCTGCTGACCCTGACGCATATTCCGGATGTGCGCGGGGCGGTGCCCGCTGGTGGAGTGTTGGGGACGCTGGTTTCGCACGGATTGCAATCCGGATTTAACTTCTGGGGAGCGCTGCTGGTGGCGATGGCGGTTTTGATCGTCTCGCTATTTTTGACGACGAGTTTTTCGTTCAGCGGGGCGCATGCGTGGGCGAGCGGGGCGAAGGGTCCGATTGGACGGATGGAGAAGCTGGGGATTCTGCAGCGGGCGCAGGCGCGGTGGCACGCTTGGCAGGATGAACGCGAGCAGAGACGGATGCGGCGGGAAGTGGAAGAGCGGCGGATGGCGGGTAGAAAGCCGGTGACGCCGCAGATTGTGGGAAAAGTGGAAACGGCGGAGGAGATTGAGGAGGTAAAGGAAGTAAAGGAATTAGAGGAGACTTCGCACAAGGCGCCGATTCTGTTTTTGAATAATGAGAAGGCCGAGAAGACGAAGAAGGGCGAGCCGAAGATTGCCAAGACGAATGCGAATTACAGATTGCCTTCGATCAGTTTGCTGAAGGAGGGCGAAGGCAGCCAGAAGTTGGATGAAGATGAGCTGAAGCTGCGGGCGCGAGCGATTGAGGCGAAGTGCCACGAGTTTGACGTGGAAGGGCGCGTGACGCAGATTAATCCGGGGCCGGTGGTGACGACGTTCGAGTTCAAACCGGAAGCGGGAATCAAGTACAGCCGGATTATCGGATTGACGGAAGATTTGTGCCTGGCATTGCAGGCGGAATCGATATTGATCGAGCGCATACCGGGAAAATCCACGATTGGGATTGAAGTGCCGAACGACAAGCGGCAAACGATTGCGCTACGGGAGATTCTGGAGGCGACGGAGTTCACCAATTCACCGAGCAAATTGACGCTGGCGATGGGGCGGGATTTGCACGGGCGTATACGCGTGACGGACCTGGCGGCGATGCCCCACTTGCTTATTGCGGGATCGACAGGGACGGGCAAGAGCGTGTTCATCAATTCGCTGATGATGTCGCTTCTGTACAAAGCGACGCCGGAAGAAGTGAAGCTGGTGCTGGTGGACCCGAAGCGGCTGGAATTGAGCTTATATGCGGGGATTCCGCATTTGCTGGCGCCGGTGGTGACGGACCCGAAGGTGGCGTCAAACGTATTACGGAACGCGACAAAGGAGATGGAGAACCGGCTGAAGCTGCTGGCGCAGCGCGGGGTGAGGAATATCGATCAGTACAACCGGTCTTGCCAGAAGCAGCAGACACTTTCGCTGTTTGACAATGCGGAGGAGCCGGAGCACAAGGCGCTTCCCTACCTGATCATCGTGATTGACGAGTTGGCGGATTTGATGATGGTGGACACGAACAATGTGGAAGAGTCCATCACACGGCTGGCACAGATGGCGCGCGCGGTGGGGATCCACTTGATATTGGCAACGCAGCGGCCTTCGGTGGACGTGATTACGGGATTGATTAAGGCGAACTTCCCTGCCCGGATCTCGTTCAGAGTGGCGAGCAAGGTGGACTCGCGAACGATTCTGGATGCGAATGGATCGGAATCGCTGCTGGGCAAGGGCGACATGCTGTATTTGCCGGCGGGGTCGGCGCGGTTGCACCGGATTCACGGGCCACTGGTGACGGAAGATGAGATTACGGCGGTGTGCGAATTTTGGAAGGCGCAAGCGCCCGCGAAGTACAACGAGCAGTTGCTGGAACCGCCTCGGGAAGATGCGGAGAAGAGTGATAGTGCTCCGGAAACAACTGGCGGAGTGGAAGGAGCGGCGGAAGGCGACGATGACGCTTTGTACCAGGATGCGGTGCGGGTGTGCTGCGAGATGGGGAGAGCTTCGACTTCGACGCTGCAGAGGAGATTGCGGATCGGGTATGGGCGAGCGGCTCATTTGATTGATTTGATGGAGAAGGATGGGATTGTGGGGCCGCCGGATGGGACTAGGCCGAGAGAGGTGTTGAAGGGACGGAATTGGATGAAGGAGATTGATGAGGAACGGGGATCGTAGGGGCGGAAAAGCGAAATTAGAAAATCGAAAAACGAGAGATAAGCCAAGACGCGACGGTGGTGCCCTGATCCCTCCACTCCGTGCCGCAAAGAGCGCGGCACTCCGGTCGGGATGACAGGATTGGGAGAGGGGCTCAAGGCGGCGTTGCTCCGGTCGGGATGACAGGATTGGGGTAGGCCCGACGCACCGAGAGACTGCGCTAAAGAAGAATATCGGGTTACTACGGTCCCCTCGGCTCCGCACAGGGCAGCCGGGATGACAAACAACGGGATGTTGGCGCAGCGTTAAGAGAAGAGCAACCCAAGCCCCAGGTAAAAAAATCGTTACCTGTGGCACCCACAACCCAAGACCAGGTAAGAAATCGTTACCTGGGGCACCCGTGGTCGGGGCGCGATGAACCGGGATGATTGGGCGGTTGGGTTGAGACCTCAAAAGCGGCGCCAAGGCGTCGCATTCCAAAATTAGGAATGGGAATCGAGGAATTTGCCGACTACGGCGGCGGCGTATTCGCAGAGCAGGCGATCGTCGGGGCCGAAGGCGGCCAGGAAGTGGGAGTCGATATCGAGTTCACCGGCGACTTTGCCGTGATGGAAGACGGGGACGACGATTTCGGATTTGGTTTCGAGGGAGCAGGCGAGATAGCGAGGATCGGTGGAGACATCGTCGACGACGACGGTTTTGCCGGTGCTGGCCGCAGCGCCACAGATGCCTTGATTGAGAGGGATCCGGGTGTGAGGAGTCATGGTGCCTTTGAAGGGGCCGAGAATAAGCGTGGTGTGATCGGGATCCTTTCCCAGCATGTAGAAGCCGACCCAATTGTATTTGGTGAGCTTGCCGTGAAGGAGTGTGACGATGTCCTTCATCAAGGCTTCGGCGGAGGGGGCGGTGACGACGAGAGAGTCGAGCTCTGGAATTAGGTCGGAAGGTTTGGGGTGTGTGGTAGTCATGCATATTAGTCGAACATAAGTGGAGGCGAGGAGCAAAGGGGAATGGCGGAAGAGGTTGCGGGAGAGTAAAGGAAAGAGGGATTGGTGATGTGCGGAGCGGGAGTTTTTTCGAGGATGGAGATGAAGGCGAATTGACACAGTGAGAGGGCGTCTCTAAAATGGAATGCAAGCGTGCCGGGGTAGCTCACTGGTAGAGCGCCGCCCTGAAAAGGCGGGCGTAGCCAGTTCGATTCTGGCCCCCGGCACCATGATTATTGACCCAGCATACCTTCCGCGGATCGTTATTCCACGAGTTGAAGATTCAGGGCAATGCGGACACCGTTAACAAGCACTTGGCTCTTGTCGATGAGGGCCTGGTTGGTGATTTCATTATTCACAAATTGTCGCGTCAGATTCGCCGGCACAATAAACTCGATGGCTTCCGCGCGTTCCCTAGTGCCCATACCGGAAGTGAGGGGATTGACGACGGAGAAGTCGTAAATCTCGATGGCGTTGTCGTCGGGTATCTTGTCCAAGATGTCCTTCAGCTTGGGGGCGAGAAAAAGATCGAAAGTCTGCGCGGCGCGCTTATAGATGGAAGATTTCTCCAAATCGAAGCGCAAGGTATTGCGCAGGGTCATCTGCAACGCGAGTTGTTTGCTGATAATCACGAAAGCCGGCGGGTCATAATCCACAAACTGGAATTTTGCCTGACCCTCCTTGGAGAGGGTGTCAAGTTGCGTCTGGTACTGCGTCTGCAAGCGATCCACATCTGCTTGTGTGGCAACAGGCCTGGCTTGAGAAAGGTCCGGCTTGGTGACTGTAGTCAGAGAAGAATCCGGGAAGGTTCCTGCCGTGGCCAGCGGGATCGCGTTGGGACTTGCGTGGTTCAAGCGGCTGAGCGTGGTGGAAGGATCCACTGTGGAAGAAGAGTCGATCTTCCCAGGTTTGCTGCCAGGCAATGCCGAAGCGGCATAGGGATCTTTCTCCAGCAGCGACAATCCGAATGCTTGTCCACCTAGAAAGATCAGAGATTTGTTGAGGATATCCTGACGCTCTGTGTCGTTGGTAGCTTGCGCCAGCACAAACGCATCGGCGCGATCCAGCACGATGACAAAGAGTTCCTTGCCCTCGTAATCGTAACTCTTCTCAGCTGAGCGCGTGTGGTAGGACACTTCGAAGCCGATGGCGTCGCAGGCAATGTCCGGCGGGATCGTTTGTGTGACGGTCTGCAGGATGGGAAGCAGGACGTCGTGAAAGGTGCGGGCGGCGCGCTCGTTGCGCGTGAATTGCGTGGCGCTATACGCCGCTTCGTAATTGCCGGTGATCTTGAAGACCGTGCGATCGCGAAATTTCACAAATTCCAGACCGCGCGAATCCGTTTCCGCCTGCTTGGACGGCTCGATGCCCACATAGCGGCTCAGATAAAACGGAAAAGGGAAATGCATCTTGGCGATGGCCTGATTCAGACTCTTGAGTTGCGGGAAATATTCCTTCTCCAGCGCCTTGAGGTTTGGATCAAGTAGTTCATTCGGGTTGACTTGGGCGGAGAGCCGCGAAGCGCTCGCCAGAACGAGAGCGGTGGTCAGAAGAAGGAAGAGCACACGTGTTGCCGCGATCATGCGCATCATTTTCATCTTGGGATTTTATCATCCACTATTTCGTGGTGTATTGCGAACCCTGGCGCCCGGGCTTCTGATAGGGCGGTTCGGCAATCGCACGCGTGAACGCGATGACTTGCTTGATCTCGCCGGGGGTAAGCGTTTTGCCGTAAGGCGGCATCATTGCGGACTTGCCGAGCGCGCTTCCGCCCAGGGTGATGATGTTCTCCATGAACTCATCGCTTTCCGCGTTCAACTTATCGCCGTCGTTCAGAAGCGGTGGCACGGGCGTAAGGTTACTGCGGTTGGAAGGTCCCGCTGGCGAAGCATCGGCGTGGCACCAGACACAATATTGGTAGAAAATGTGCTTCCCTTGTGATTCCTGGTAGCCGAGATTGACCAGTTTCGTTCCATCGTTCCAATCTGCTTCTGTGTCGTAAGCGCCAAAAGCTTCCACGGGCTGTACCACCTGAGCGCCTTTCTTGCACGCGGAAAGTGAGAAAGCAGCAAGAAGAATCGGCAGGACCGGCAGTAATTTGGATTTCATCGGCCCGCTCCCTGCCCCGCGGGGCGGGCGTTCGCGGCGCTCGTTGCAGTTTGCGGTTTGATTCCAGCCTTCAGCGTCATCAGGTAGGCCGTCAAGGCGCGGATTTCGTCCTCGGTGAAATTTCGACGCGGCTCGATCGTGTCCGGCTGGAGCGCTTGCGGATTCCGCAACCACGCTTCGGTCCATGCGGGAGTAAGCCAATTCCCCGCGTTGTTCAAGTTTGGCCCCACGTAACCCCCGGTGCCGCCGATGGTGTGGCAAGACTGGCACTGGTACTTTACTTCGTAGAGTTGCTTGCCCAGACTGGCCATTGGCGGAGTGAATTGCCGCGCATCCAGGGCTTGCGGATTCACGTCCGGCTTCTGAATCGCCAGCGCAAGGTATTCCGCGATGGTGTTCACTTCTTTGTCCGTCATGTTGAATTGCGGCATGCGCAAAATCAGCGTGGGGCGGATGGTCTGCGGGTTCTTCAGGAAGTCCGCAATCCACTTTTTTTGCGCGCGGCTGCCTTCATAGGAGAGATCCGGGGCCAAGGTGCCGCCATAACCATTGAAGCGATGGCAGGCATAGCATTTATAGCGTTCATAGACTTCCGCGAAATCGCCGACAGGTTTGTAAGAGGCTTCCACCTTCGGCAGGGTGAGATGTTGCAGCGCGCTTGTTGGTTTCGGCCCCG
>CAYOOS010000245.1:0-6651 GCA_964405585.1 uncultured Acidobacteriaceae bacterium
TTGCTGCTCCTCAGCGGAATCCTTTTCTTCCTCTCAGCGCTGGGCGCAGCACTGCCACGCACCTTTGGATTTTTCCTTATGGCGCGCGGAGCGGGCGGGCTCGGCATCGGAATGGCTTCGACGCTCGCACCGGTATATCTGGCTGAACTCTCGCCTTCCGAACAGCGGGGACGAGTCGTTACGGTGAATCAACTGGCGATTGTCTCCGGCATCCTGGTGGCCTATCTGGCGAGCTGGGCCTTCTCGTTTCTCGGGGAGTCAAGTTGGCGTTGGATGTTCGGTTCGGCAGCGTTGCCGGCGGCTATTTTCTCGCTCGCGGTCCTCACGATTCCAGAAAGTCCCCGCTGGCTGTTCGAGAAGGGGCGAGAACCAGAAGCACGGACCATCCTGCGGGATCTGCATGGCGCAGCCGTTGCCGAGAAAGAGATTCGCGAGATTTCCGAATCTGCCGGGGCGGAAAAGCTGGGCTGGAGCGATCTGCTACGGCGGATTCGTAAACCGATGATTCTCGCCATCTGCCTTGCCGTGTTGCAACAAATCAGCGGGATCAACACGGTTTTGTATTATGGCGCGCTGTTGTTCAAGGAACATGCCGGAGTCAGCAGCCAGAGCGCGGTTGGCGCGAACGTGTTGATCGGAGCCGTCAACTTCATCTTTACGCTGGTGGCGATGGCGATTGTTGATCGCGTTAGGCGGCACACCTTACTGGCGACCTCGGCGGGAGTTATGGCTCTTTCGCTGATTGTGTTGTGCCTCGGATTCCGTATGGTTCCCGCGCCGTTCGCCCTTGTGATTGGCTCCATCCTGGTCTATGTGGCTGCGTTTGCAACGGGTGTCGGGCCGGGCGTTTGGGTGTACATCTCGGAGCTTTTCCCCACTTCGCTTCGCGGGAGAGCGATGTCCGTGGCAACCGCGGCCCTGTGGGGCGCATGCATCCTCGTCACCAACACGTTTCTCACCGCGGTGCGGCTGCTGACTCCATCGGGTGCATTCCTTTTCTACGCGGCGATGTGTGCGGTCCTGTGCGGCTTCGTTTTCCTGTTGCCGGAAACGCGTGGCCGTTCCCTGGAAGAAATTGCGAGCTTGTGGGAGAAATCCGACCGGGAAAATGCGTCACCTAGCCAAGCCTGATCGTGTTTCTCATCAGGATCGTTGGTCATCCGGGAAACGCGGCCCTTTCGTCGTGCGCCCCCTTTGAGCGAAGCGGAACTAGCGGGGAGTCCATCGGAGACTGCCTGGGGAACCATCTGCATGGTTCGGGATGACCAAAATGCGGGATATTGCGTCTAAATAGGGCGAAGCTTCGCGGTGCTTTGGTTGCCCTGGCGAATCGCCGCAAATCTTTTCTTTCCTGTGATTTGGACCTACAATAAAGAGGATTAACGCGATACTTGATTCGATGAAGACCTGCACTGAGTTCGTTGGCCGGCGGTAGTGGCGTCACGCTGGGAGGGTTTTGACCCTCCGGCGAAACATTTGCCCCCGTTAAGCCGTATTCATTGTAGGCGCAAACCTAAAACTCCTTGCTCCGAGTTTCCCCGCACGGGTGGTCCGTGGCGGATGATGGAAAGGAATGGCATGAAGACGTGGCAGAAGGTCGGAATTGGCGTCGGTGCGGCAATTGCTCTGGGCCTAATCGTGTGGTTCAGCATCAATCAGGCCAACAAAGGGGTGGTGACGGTACAAACCTCCAAGGTGGCCAAGCAGGATGATCTTGTATCCGTGGTGACGGCTTCCGGGGAAATCAAGCCGACGACTTACACCAATATCACCGCCCAGGGATTCGGGCGCATCACGGAAATCCTGGTGAGAGAAGGGGACCACATCAAGAAGGGCGACAAGTTGCTCCTGCAGGACAACGTGCAGGCCGATGCCGACGTTAAGGCGCAAGACGCCTCCATCAATTCGACGCAATCCGGTGTGCAGGCCGCAGAAGCCAGTTTTAAGGCCACACAATCGGATTTGACGATGCAAGAAGCCAATCTGGAAAAAGCGAAATTGGATTACGAGCGTGGGCAAGGATTGTACAAGGATGGCCTGATCCCAAAGCAGGATTTCGATCAGCGCAAGACGACCTACGACGCTGCGGTGGCCACCGTCGAGGCATCGAGAGCACGCATGCAGGCGCAGAAGGCACAACTCGATCAGGTGCGCTCGCAGCTCGATCAGAGCAGGGCCGTGCTGGTGCACACCAAGGACATTCTTTCCAAGACGACGTACGTCTCCCCAATCAACGGGATTGTCAGTTATCTCCCCGTGCGCCTGGGTGAATATGTGGTTCCCGGCATTCAGAATGCCAACGGCAGTTTTCTGATGACGCTCTCCGACATGTCCGTGGTGACGTCGGAAGTGAAAGTGGACGAAACGGATATTGTGAACGTGAAGATCGGGCAGGACGCCGACGTCACGATTGACGCGGTCCCCGGGAAAGTTTTCAAGGGCAAGGTCACGGAAATCGGGTCGCAGGCGGTCCTTCGCAGCTCGGGCCTGGCCACTACCCAGACAACCACGAGTAATCAGGAAGCCAAGGATTTTAAGGTTGTGGTCACGCTGGACAGCCCGCCCGAAAACCTGCGCCCGGGCCTTTCCACAACAGCGAAAATCAAGACGGCGGAAAGAAAGAATGTCATTGCCATTCCCATCCAGGCGCTGGCCGTCAGGTCGCGCAAAGATCTGGATGATGCTGCGAAAAATGGCAAGAAACCGGGCAGCGTTACTCTGGCCGCGCCTCCTCCCACGGCTCCCGGAGATCCAAAGAAAGAGGAAATCCAGGGCGTATTCGTCGTAAACGGCAAGAAAGCGGCTTTCCGCCCCGTTGAAACGGGCATCTCCGGAGTGACGGATATTGAGATCACCAAGGGTTTACAGGCAGGCGATGAGATCGTGGTGGGGAGCTACAAGGCCCTGCGCACGTTGAAGCCGGAAGCCAGCGTCAAGGTGGATAATTCCGCACCCAAGAAAACGGAAGACGAGCAATAACCAGCATCAACCGGGAGAATGAAATGCCCATTGAGACACCGACTACGGATTCTTTCCGCCAGGACCTGGTGGATAGCGGCGTAGTCATCCGCACGGAAGAATTGACGAAGGTTTACGAAATGGGCGCGGAGCAGGTGCACGCGTTGAGTGGCGTGGATGTTGAAATCCACAAGGGTGAATACGTGGCCATTATGGGACCCTCGGGCTCCGGCAAATCCACGTTGATGAACCTGATCGGTTGCCTGGATTCGCCGAGCGCGGGGCGCTACTGGCTTGCTGGGCGCCTCGTCAGCGATCTTGACGATGACGAACTGGCATACATCCGCAACAAGGAAATTGGCTTCGTCTTCCAGACATTCAACTTGCTGCCCCGCGCCACAGCTCTCCACAATGTCGAGTTACCGCTCATCTATAACGGTACTCCCGCCGAGGAGCGCGTGGAGCGCGCCAAGAAGGCCCTGGAACGCGTTGATCTGATCCCCCGCATGAATCACAAGCCCAATGAGCTTTCGGGAGGCCAGCGCCAGCGTGTGGCCATTGCACGTGCGCTGGTCAACAATCCCTCCATCGTGCTCGCCGACGAGCCCACGGGAAATCTCGATTCAAAAACCGGCGAAGAGATTATGAACCTGTTTGAGAATCTCCATCATCAAGGCAACACCATCATTTTGGTGACGCACGAAATGGATATCGCTCAGCATGCTCATCGCGTCATTTTTATCCGCGACGGAAAGATCTTCTCCGACGAAAAGGTCGCCAAGAAAAAAGCGGAAACTGACTAAACGGCGCTATGCGGCTGAATCAGCCAGCAAGTCTGGCAATTCCCAAACAACCAAGCATCACAGCACTATCGCGCGACTGACGCCTCCGTCGGGTCGGACTCCCCCAGAATCTCCGGTGAAGTCAGGTAGGTCCGCGAGAGCCGATCGTGCCAGGTGAGAGCGTCTTCGTCCCAGATCGCCCAAAGAAACCCAAGGAATAAAGTGCCCGCCGACAGCATGTAACCCAATGCTCGCAGGGCGTATTGCCTCCCTGTCGGGCTCTCTCCCGAAAAGCTGGACACCTGCAGCCCTCGCACCATCATTCCCGGTGTGGTTCCACCGAAAATGGTGAACAGTCCGAAGTATTGGATGTAAACGAACGCGAAGGTGAAGAAACACACTGCCGCGCTAAGTTTGCTGAACGTGAAGTGGCCCCCGAGCGAGCCAAAGAGCGCCAGGAATCCGCCGTAAGCGAACGCCAGGCAGGCGGCGTCCACCAGCGCTGCTCCACGACGCTCCTCGATCGAGGCTACCGGAAACATGCCGGAGGAAACTCGCGTCCGGCTCCCGGCCGGTAATTCGGGAAGCGCTACTCCATGTTCGGGGCGTTCTGGCGGGATGCTCACGTCAATCAGGAGCCGGGTTTCGACGGCTTCCTGCTTCCGGGGAGGCCGTCCGATGGCCACCGTAAACGCAAAGTCGTCATGATCCGGAGCCGCTTCCTCGAGTTGCGGATACACCTCGACCGCGACGTTTTCCGGCTCGTGGGCGTCCGGGCTTTCGAAGGGCAGTTCACTTTGCCCCTCCCCGACAAGCACCTTCCGCCGACGGGCACGATAGGCCTGTAGACGCTGGTTCAGTTCACCGCGCCATTCCTTATCGGCCTTCGCTTGAAGCGCCAGGTTTCCTTGCGTGGAATGCGAGCCCTCCCCTTCGGAAGGGGGCTCTGGAGAATCACAAAAAGTACAGGCGCGCGCGCCCTTGGCGAGCACTGCGCCACATTGCAAGCAGATTTTATTCACCGGTGCGTTTTGCGCTGCGGACGCTCTCACTCCGGTGAGGAGGAGCCTTTTCAGATTACCACGCCCAGGGAGAAGTCAACCACCAGGAAGTATAGGGGAGTCGCCAAAGAGCCAGCAGTTGCCGCGCAGCCTAAAGTTCAGCCTCGTGCGTGAGCATTTCACGGCTGTGGGCAATTCGCCGGTCCAGTGTAACCGCGGCGAAGTAGGCGCAGCACGCCTGCTCATGTTCTGTCCAGGAGCGCAGCGACGGAGCGATCCATGCGAGCATTCGTCGCGCCACGGTCAACCACGAATAGTAGATGTCCACCGCCTGCAGTCCCGCGCGGTCTTCCTGGCGCTCCGGGCACAGCTTGAGTAACTGCACCACGCGAGCGTAATCTGCAGCCGTTGCCACGTTGCGAATTCCCGTCACGTCCCGCACTTCGGCCGAAAGAGGATGCCGCGAAGAAGAAGCCACCAGTGACCGGCAATAGGAGGCAAAAAACATGCACAGTGTGGCAACGGAGGCCAAGAAAATCAGCACGGCCATCATCGCGGCACCGCCACAAGTTGCGCCGGCACAAGCCTCGATTCCTCGCTATTCCGCAAAATCGTCAATGACCAGGACAATGGCAAAAAACACCCGAGTACAGGACAGATATATCGGATTATGCTGAACCTTCCCGAGAAATTCATCAAGGCATAGCTTGCCGCGTAACCGCTGAAATATAAGCCGAGGGACAAGATGATCTGCACCAATCGCGTGCGCGTTTCCCGTAATTTCAACACCGCCCCCCAGAGGATGTACGTTAAAACCAAGCCTACAAAATAGAGGTTTTGCGAGAGCTCGTAAGCAAAATCCGTCGAGAGCCGCTCCGCCGATTGGGCCACCACCGCGTAGGAAAATCCCGCGGTTCCCAACAAGAGGAACACGGCCCCCCACTTCACATATTCACCCGTGCGCAATTCGCCAAACACCCGCGAATATAGGCTAATTAGTGCGCAAAAAAGTGTCAGCGTGAGCAGGGCATCGCTGTAGTAGTAAAAATACCTGTATTGACTGGAGCCTTGACCGTAACTCTGCAAGAAAACAAAACGCCCCGTACTCACCGCAATAGAAATGAGCAGGTAGAGATTCAAGAAAAGGTAGGTTAGGAAAGATTTTCTCGCGAGCGAACACACCACAAACAGCAGCTCAAAGGCTGTTCCTAGGAACCAAATGCTCAGGTCGATCGGACCAGGCATAAACTCCTAATCCGCCTGGTCTAGCTAGCTCACTCTAAGTGCCGAAGCACTCCGAAGGAGCTAGTTGGACGGCGGCGGCGTCGTTGGTGGCGGCGCTGGCTTCGGCGGCGGGAACGGCAGTGGTGCCGGTCCGTTCGCCATCATCACCGTTCCCTTCGAGTTGCTCGAGAGAGCGGTCTTGATGCCCATTGCTCCCACAAGTATACCCAAAGCGAGAACGAGTGCGCCCAATTTACGTGACATAGTGCCTCCGTGGAACAGGTAAGGACGTACGGAGACACTCTATCCATTAATCGGATAGTGTCAAGCAGGGCACACCACGCCTATGTGTGATAAGCGTCACAGGTTAGGTGCCTGACCTTTTCGCCATTTGTTCGTATGGCGCCAGGAGAGACCCCTTCCCGCTTCGCTGACGATAGCCGCCAGATCTTCCCAGTAACAACGGTACCAATGTTCCACCGCGGTAGTACTAAAGTACCAGCGCGCCCGTCTCCCTCTATTTCTGACTCGCCGTCGGTTCGTGTGCCTTTTCCCCTCTCTTCATAAGCTTGCATCCGCTTGACACTCCCCGCGATTAGTTCGTAGCATGAAGAATTGCCTTGTGCCGGCGTAGCTCAGTGGTAGAGCGAGGGTCTCATAATCCCTAGGCCGTGGGTTCGATTCCC
>CAYOOS010000246.1:0-6572 GCA_964405585.1 uncultured Acidobacteriaceae bacterium
CAGCGCCCGTCAGATTCAATTGGCTCTGCGACTCACCTTCTGATGCCAGTTCCTGCTTGACCAGAAGGGGTTCCCAAATCTATGGAGAGCCCCTCACTTATTTGCTGATGAATGAGTAGAGCAGGCTTCGGCCCGCTAAAAAATACTAGGTGAACTCGGGCTGGGCGCTTCCTTCTTGGCGGCGTCTTCCACCTTCTGCAGAATCTTCTGCAAATCGTTGCGCGATAAATAGCGACCATTCAATACCACCGCGGCGATTTTTTGCGTGTTGCGGATATCCTGGAGCGGATTGGCGTCCAGCAGCACCAGGTCGGCAAGCTTGTCTCGTTCAATCGTGCCCAGCTTGTCTTCCATTTGAAAAAAGCGCGCTGGATTCAGCGTTGCGGTCTGCAGTGCTTCCAGCGGCGTGAAGCCTGCCGCCACAAAGCGCTGCAATTCCTCATGCAGACTGAATCCGGGGAAAATGTACACACCCGGCGGTGTATCGGTGCCGGCCAGGAACGGCACGCCCGCTTTGTGCAGCATTTGCACCACTTCAAGTTCTTTTTCCACGAAGGCCTTGCGCGTTGCCAGGTCGTCTGTACTGAATTCGCTCTCAACTTGTTCCGTGAATTTCTTCCACGTTTGTTCTTTCCAGTAAGCTGGAACGTATTTCGCGCGCTCGTCCTTGGAAAAATCTGTGACGTCAATCAAATTGCCGCCGCGTTCCCAAACCAGCGTGGGGCATTGCCAAGTCCGGTTCTTGGCCAAGAGTGCCGCAAGGGCCGCTGCCCGTGCCGGATCGTAGCTTGCTAGGAACTTCGCTTCCGTTTTTCCGCCTTTCAGAAAATCGTCTTCCAGCGGTGAACTGCCCTCAAATATCCCGATGAGATGCTCGAAGCTGTGCATCCCTGCATTGGACATTTCGCTGGCGCGCACGGAATCCGGAACATGTCCCTCGAAAGGAATTTCCTGTATTTTCGCTTCATCGGCGATGGCAAAGACGGCGTCGCGGGGTAGCAGCGATTGCAACTTGATGAAATCGGCGCCACGGCGCTTCATCTCGTCCACGGCGCGGCGGCCATCGTCCGGCGTGGCAATCGCCAAGGAACTCGGGAAGCGCGGCTTGGGCCCATCCAGCATCGGGCCGGAGGTCATGATACGCGGCCCGATCAGGCGTCCCGATTCCATTTCATCGCGCCAGTTCTGCACGGTTTCCAGTTCGCTGCCCATATCGCGCACGCTGGTGACGCCATTCGCGACGAACAGCGGCAGTGAAATTTCCTCTGCGCGGGGAAACCAATCACCAAACACAAGATGAACGTGCATGTCCCACAATCCTGGAATCAGGTAGCCCCCCTTGGCATTCACGCTGGGCGCGTTGCGCGGATAGCGCGTGCTTTTCCGTGGCCCCGCAGCCACGATGCGGTTGCCTTCGATGATGACGACCTGGTCTGGAAGTATCTCGCCGCTGCGCACATCCACAACGTTGACGTCCGTGATAACTAGCGTTTCTTCCAGATTCCAGTGCTGCTGTGCGGCAATCGGCCCCGAGTGAATCGCGAAAAGGCCCAGGAGAAAGAGGATGACCGAACTACGAACAAGCAAACGGAGACTGGGTATCATGAGTGGATTGTAGCTGGGATGAGAAGCGTTTTGAAGAGAACAGGAACATTCGCTGAGCTCGTCTGGATGCAAATGGCTCGCTACTGAGGTTGTGCTTTTGCGCCGTCGCGTTCGTAGCGTTCCAGGTCTCTCCGCAGGTTCTTCGCCAGTTGCTCGTCGTGCTCCTGGACAGCCAGATCGAGCGCCTGCTGTGCGGATTGTACGGCCTCGGCGGAACGGCCAGTCCTGTCATATTCGGAAGCCAGCGCGGCGAGGCACCGCCAATCTTTACCTTCACTAAGTTCCACGGCCTTCTGAAAGACGGCCACGGCTCCAGCGTCGTCCCCGCGGAGTCCAAGGACAAAGCCAAAATTGTAGCGATATTCCACTGAAGTGGGGACGAGAGTAACGGCCTTTTGTAGTTCTTCGACTGCCTCATCCATTCGTCCCATCTTTGCCAGCGCCGTCCCGAGTTCATTGTGCCCATCAGCAAAGTCGGGAGCCATGTCCACCGCCTTCCGCAGGTGCGCGTAGCCCTCTTCAGTTTGCCCGTTTTCGGACAGCACCGTTCCTAGGTCCGCTTCGGCCCCGGCATTGGATGGATCGAGGATCAGCGATTTCCGATAGTTGTCCACAGCCCCCGCTAAATCGCCGTTTTGCGCCAGCGATGCCGCGAGGTGGGCAAACCAGGCCGGTTGGTGAGCGTCGAGCGCGCACGCTTTCCGGTACTCTTCGACTGCCTCGCCCTCTTGATTGTTTCCAGTTAGCGCCACAGCCAACGAAAAGTGCGCCGTGGCATCGTCCGGATCCAGTTGGAGGGCCTTGCGCCACTCTTGAATTGCTTCGGCCATCTCGTTGTTCCGCATTAACTCGAAGGCCTGATTCGCAACCCGGTAAAACTGCATTGCTTGTGGATCGATCTTCTCCAGGCCGTCCGGCGGCACGTTCACAAACTCGGGGATGTTTACCGCGCGATTGGCGGCGGTTGTGTTCTCCACGAGAATCGCGGGAGTGTCGTTGCCGTTGGCGTCAATGTGCGTCAGCATGAGCCGCGTGTAAGGCGAGCGTGCCTTCGACGAAAACGCAAGCCATCTCCCGTTTGGCGAAAACGTGTGCCACGAGTTCATCAGCGACGTGTTGCATTTCATCAGCCGGGGTTTGCCACCCGCGAATGGCACGATATACAACTTGCTATCCGGGCGCATCAACAACCCGTTATGACACTGCACGAACACAATCCAGCGTCCGTCTGGTGACACTTTGGGAAAGTTGTTGCTCATCCCATTCCCGGAAGCGCCGGCGACTGGCTCTGCCTTGCCGCCTCTACCTTCGTTAAACGGAATCCGGTACAGATCGTATTGAACCTGCGTCTCATTCGGGTCATTGGCGTACTTGGGCTTTTCAGCCCCGGCCGGATAGGGATCGCGGGCTTCCGCCCTGCTAAAGATTAAGTACTTTCCATCTGGCGACCAAAATGCGCTGGTTTGCACAAATCGCGGGTCATCCGCGCCGGGCAGAGGCCGCAACTTCTGCGCCTTCCGGTCATACCAGGCCAGAATGCCACGGGTCGGATAAAAAACCTGGGTGAACCGAATGTCATTATAGTTCATGCTGAATAGGCGATCTGACAGCCCTGGCGCGAAACCGGGGTTTTCCTTTTGATGGACGTTCTCCGCTGCGGGAGGCCCGATCGATGTCACAACGTACCGGCCGTCCGGCGAGACCTGCGACATGAACCCGAACCGCTTCACGGCGGGCGCGGAACTTGGAGCCTCCAGGTTCTCCTGAAAGGAACTCCAGCGGATGACATCTTGATTGCGGATGGCCATGTCTTTGGCCACAGGAACCAGGGCGTACAAACCCTTGTCGTTCTTTGGTCCATCCACATCCAGCCCGAGCGTTTTGCCGTCGCGCGAAAACGAGTGGCAGTTGGCGCAGGTGTACAGATTCTCCATAACCACATCGCTCTTGGGCTTCCCAATGTCCCGCACCTGCCATTTGATAAGGGGAAGCGCGGAGGTCGGCAACGGCTGAATCGAACCGTTCTCCGTGTGAGGCACCGTCATTAGTGGGACATCACGGTAGAAAATAGGGGCGCCTACGGGATCATGTGACGTGGAAATTGTCACGGTTCCGCTCGACACCGGCAGTTTTGAATTGTCGTCCGCAAACCCGGTAATCGCTATGGTTGCCGGTGATCCCACAGACCCCCGTTTGATCTTCTCCCATGTTTCCGCATCCGGCTTCCATGTCCGCATGGCCGCCTGCTCTGAAGTCAACGGTATAGTCTCATTGGCCGTACCCGCTTGCGGATCGATCTCGCCAAATTGCATAAGCTCCCCGGGCGTCTCCACGCGGATTGCGCTGGAGTGATGCGCAATGGAGACCTCCACTACCCAGCGTTTCGCTTTCTCGCTGGAATCGCGCCACAAAAATGTGGGTGGCGTGATCTCCGGAGGAAAAACAGAGCCGTCGATTGGGTAATCCACTATGATCTTCGCTGGCTGGCTCGCAAGGGGTGATTGCTCTAAGCCGGAAGTTCGCGACAGTCCTGCCTCGTTCGCCAGAAAAAGCAAACTGGCGCCCACAATCCCTGCAAACAGGAACTTGGCAGAAGGCAACCGCATAGCCCCTCCAGAGCGGTTCTTACAGTGAGTATTAAGTCCAACCTCGCACTGGCGGACGACCCTGGCTGGACGGGAGCTTGATCATTAAGTCACCACCCAGCGCGATCGTCCAGGCGATCAAATACCTCAAGGTGGGGTGCGAGTAGGAAGGGCCAGACTCGAATCCCTTCCTTCAACTCACGATGATACAAAGGTTCGGCCAGCATCAGCAAGCTGCCTTACCCGATTGCTCTGGAATCACCCCAAGCGAAAAACTGTCTCCTTGAGCGGCCTTTATTCAGCAGGAAGTGCTTTTCTGAATCGATTTAAATATGCTAGGCTCCCAGCGATTGCTCTCGGTGGCTACCGGGACCGGCCGGATGTTCCCCCGCAGCAGGCTCTGGGCGCTGAGAGAAATTGCATTTTCATTCAGAAAATAGGGGGGGTCATGAAGTCTAACAGACTATTTCTGGCAATCTGTGCTGGCCTAGCTTCTCTGATGTTGCTATCGGGTTTGGCGTCATCGGCGTACGCTCAAGCTACTCTGAGCAATGCCAATCTCACCAAACGACTGATCGGCGATTACGGTTACTGGAGCCGCACCCAGACTCCGCCATACAGCAGCGATCAGATTCCCTTTTCTAAACTGACGCACATCAACCACGCGGGTGTGGGATTCGATGCCAACGCCAATCTTACCGTCCCGTCCGGGTTTTTAGAGAAAGAGTTGCTCACAAAGGGCCATAACAACGGCGTGAAAGTTCTTCTCTTGCTTGGCGGCGACTTTAGCACGCTGGAGAGCTCGCCCACGTTGACGGCGACCTTGGTGACAAACTTGAAAGCGTTCCTGGTCGAATACGGCTACGACGGTGTGGACATCGATTGGGAATATCCCACCTCGAACCAGGACATCGCGGAATTCCGTACCCTGATGCTAAGCCTCCGCACGGCTTTACCAAGTCCACAGTATTTGATTTCCGCCGATGTTCCACCATGGGGAGACGACGGCTACGACTTCCCCGAAACCGTGAATTGGGTGGACTACTACAACATCATGACCTATGACTGTGCCGGCCCGTGGACTGACTCTGCCCAACTCAATTCCGCCATTTTTCCCGACCCCAACAATCCCGAGCCCTGGGACTGCGAGCCCGGTGGCAGCGTGAAAGAAGCCATTGACATTTACGTTCAGCAATTGCTGATACCGAAAGCTAAGCTGAACATCGGCACGCCCTATTACGGCTACGTCTATCACCAGTCTAACGCGCTCTGGGGTTACTGTCCGAATGAGGACTGCTCGAACTCGGTGGACTACGAAAATTACGGCACCTTCTTCAAACAGCGAATCAATCAAATGGGCTGGCGCACGTTTTATGATCCCTCTGCGCTGGTTCCCTACATGTTGAAGGATAACGGCAACCCAGGGTTCATCACCTACGACGACGCTTCCTCCACCTTCTATCGCGTGTCCTACACAGATTGGGGGAGGGGACTCGGCGGAACTTTCATTTGGGAACTGGACGCTGACTATGACGGGCAAACCCAGGACTTGCTGGATGCCAGCTTTAACGCCAGCCTGCCGCAAACACCCTGATAGGCGCACGAGCTGCTCTGACTCTCTCTTGAATCGCCGTTTTCCGCGTTTTGACGCGCTTATTTCTGCTGCAGTGTCTTCAGGTAGTTGGTCAGATTCGCAACGCGCAGCTTGACCAAATCCGTGCTTACGCTCTTGAATAGTTTGCCCCAGATCGGCATATCTTCCGATCCGTGTATCCCCGTAGCGGATCCTCCATGATTTAAAAGATAGGTGAGCTTTGCATCTGGGAATTCACCACCGCTGCGCTTGCTGAGCGTGGTTAGATCTGGTACCGGCGATTTCAGAGCAACGGCAGCGGGCCCATCGCCCTTGCCCGTTCGTCCGTGGCACGCCGCGCAATAATCCTTGTACATGGCAGCGCCGGACTCCGGCTTGCTGTACGGTACAGGAGCCGTCTTAATATCGGGTTTTTGCTGTCCGCGCAGCGAGAGAGCGAGAAGAAAGGGCAGCGCAGAAACGAGGCAGACTAGGAGTGCGAGTTTTTTCATGGCAGTGATCTCCTGAGGAGAGTATTGGCGCGAGAGGCACCATAGGCTGTGACACAGGGCACGCCGGTCCGTGACGCGGAGCAACCTCCACCTTGCTCTTCGCCCCCACTCTCTTGAAACGTATGGTGGTCGGGGCAAGTGCGTAGGAATTACTTCGGTCACGGCTACGGTGTTTTCAATTCTCGCAGCAGCGTTTTGCCTTTGCGAAACCAGGGTCGCTCGATGCGCTGCATGTACCGGGGCAGCGTGCGCTTCTTGGCCAGGAGCTTTTGCGTCCACTCGCGGGCTTCCGCGGTG
>CAYOOS010000247.1:0-6553 GCA_964405585.1 uncultured Acidobacteriaceae bacterium
GCCCTTTGCCGCTGATCATCATCGCGGGATTGGACATCTTCTCCGGGGCGTCAACTCTCGGAGTTCTCATCATCCCGTATTCGTTGCTCTCCTCGATTCCGCTATTCCTATTTGGCCATGTCTTCTATGGCGGAGCTTCCCTGGTATTTCTGGCGCTGATGGGAATCGTCTACCTGGTTTGCGGCATTGGCATCATCCGTCTGAAACCGTGGGCGCTCGATCCGCTCATCGGGTTCCAGGGATTGTTCTTCCTCAGCGGGATTGTCACCATCTTCAATCCGAACTTCATGCCCATGATGCGGGAAGCGGTGGAGAAGATGATGGCAAAGTTCACCGGCGAATTGCCCGCGAATGCCCCAATGTCCGCGAATCTGTTTCTTTTCTCGGATAGCTATATGAAGGCGACGATGGGTTTTGGACTCTTGATCGGCGCGGCGACGTTGGCGATTCTGATTTTCTATCGCAAGCGGTTCTTGGAAGCCGCGCGCGCAAAACACGCCATCACGGGCTGAAATTCAGCCTCGCTCATCCGAAAGAATTGTGTGCGTCTTAGCCGCGTCTAACCGTGCGGCGCTTAGCGACCCACGAGCGCAGGAACTTCCGCGTGGCAGTAGTGGCGAATGGCGGCGCCCACTCCCGCTCCCGGTTCGTGGCGGTGGCCCTGATCAATCAAAGCCTTGTCCAGCGCGCCCAGCAATTCCAGTACGAATTGCTTCTGGCTGCAGAAACCCATCAAGCCGAGCCGCCAGATTTGTCCCTTGGTTGCGCCAATGCCGCCGGCGATTTCGATGTTGAACTCTTCCAGCAGTTGATTGCGCAACTTCGCGTCGTCCACGCCCGCGGGAATCTTCACTGCCGTAACGGTAGGCAAACGGTCGGCCGGCTTCTCCACAAACGGCGTCAAGCCCATCGCTTCCACGCCCGCGATCAGCGCCAGTTGATTCTGGCGGTGACGCTCCCAGCGCGGCTCCAGTCCTTCTTCGAGAACAATGCGCATCGCTTCACGCAGCGCGTAAATCAGCGAAATCGGCGGTGTGTGATGATACAGGCGATCCTTGCCCCAGTAATTCATCGCCGTGGAAAGATCGAAGTACCAGCTCTGCACCTTCGACTTGCGCGTACGGAAAACCTCTTCCGCGCGCGGGCTCACCGTTATGGGAGACATTCCCGGCGGCGCGCTCAGCGCTTTCTGCGAGCCGCTGAAGCAAATATCAATTCGCTGCTTATCAATGTTCAACGGCACCGCCGCCAGCGAAGCCACTGCATCCACCACCAGCAGCGCGCCGCATTCATCGGCCACTTGCCGGAAAGGATCGATGCTGGTAATCACGCCGGAAGAAGTCTCCCCCTGCGCAAGTCCAATCATCTTGATCTTGCGGCCCTTGGACACTTTGCGCACATCTTCGGGGTCCACCGGCTTGCCATAGGGCGCTTCAACAAGGTGCACCTTTGCTGGCGTATGCCCCGCGATGACGTGCATGCGTTGCGAGAACATGCCGTTCACGCAGCAGATCGCTTCATCGCCGGCTTCTAACGAATTCAGCACCGAAGCTTCAATGCCGCCAGAACCGGAAGCCGAAAGCGGAAACGTGATGCGATTCTCGGTCTGGAAAACCTGGCGCAGCAGGATTTGCGTTTCGTCCATGCAGCCACGGAACCACGGGTCCAGATGCCCCACAAGCGGGGTCGCCAGAGCCCGGTAGACGCGCGGGTCCATCGAAGACGGCCCGGGAGTCATCATTAAACGTACGGGAGGCTTGAGTTCACCAATCGGATTGGTCATGAATGCTCCTTCACGGATCCTTATGAATTCACAAGGATGGCCCGCAGGTTCGTACTTCGGGGAGTCGCTGGAGTACGGCGGGAACTCCAGTCTGACCCACCCGCCAGCCCAACGCAACGGTCAATTTGGATGGCTCAGCCGGCCGTGTTTACTTTAGCGCAAACCTCGCGCATGCGGGGTTTGCGTGGCGCTCTTGCCGCGGGCCTCTAAAAAAGGCTGCTCCCAGACGATATTGCGTTCGATCAGCTTGGACCCTGTCCCGTTACCGTGCCGCTGCCCCCTCTACAGAGTCAGGTTTTCCTCCACTATGCCGTTGGTGCACATTCCGCCACGTTGTGTATATAATCTTCGGCAATTGTCGCGCCGCTCGCGACGCTTCGCTCATCCCGGTCAAGCACTAGGAGAATATCGTGAGAAAAGTCCCCGCAGCTATGCTCGCGTCGTTGTTGTTCACGCTTCTATTCACGGCAACTGCCTTCGCAACGCCCCCGCAGTCCGACTGCTCTGCTCTCAATTCCGCCAAGGGAGAAGGAAAGTTCACCGGAAAAATTTCCAGTGCGCCGGACGGCAGTTCCATGAACGTTACCTACGGTGATCAGACCGTCCTGGTTCACTACACCAGTTCCGTCACCGTCTGCCAGGGTGGACAGCCTGCATCTCTCAGCGCGCTCACCCAAGGCGCGAGTGTCTCGGTCTTTGGTCCCATGCGGCGCAACGGCAGCAATATGGAAATAGACGCCGCGAGAATTTTTGTGGCCGGACGGCCACAAACGGCACAGACCAGCCCGGTACCAGCGCAGCCAAAGGCCCAACAAGCACCACCAGCGCAGCCCAGTCAGGCACCCGCACAACCATATGCGCCACAAGCACAGCCATCCGTCCCGCAGGCTCAGCCGTATGCTCCACAGGCACAGCCATACGCCCAACAAGCACAACCGCGCGCAACAAATTCTCACCCAATTCCGAATTCGGTGATTCTCGGCGGAGGCACGCATGCCGCAACGATGCAGCGGCTGCACGTAGTACGGAAGTACGCGCTCCCTGATTTGCGTACCAACTCGCAAGTGACTTTGGGCGTGGCGCGGCTCGATTTCCGGCCCATGCTCGACAACCCTAAAGCGCCGTTCAACGTCGCCCAACGGTTGCGTGCCATTCCGCAGCACGTGCAAGTCCAGGAGGAAACTTCGGAAATCACTGAAGTTGACCAGGGATTGGTGATTCATCATGTGGTGAGCTACCGCATTCTTCCAGGAAAGTGCAATGATCCGGATGCCCGGGCGCAACTTTCCCGTGCCGGCATTGCATGCTTTACACGCGCGTCGGTGGGCGAACGCGTGGCGGAATTCAGCAAACCGGGCGCTCCACATTACGTTGCGGCCCCGGAGAAACGGCAAGCGGCAATCGCGGCCTTCCAGCGCAATAATCCGCTGGCCGATGCCGACGCAAGCAAGGGTATTGCTGAATTGCGGAAATCGCTCGCCAATCCAAGCCAGCGCGCCGCAATTACAGCCCAGATTGGCCAAGCCGAAACCGCGCGCCTGGGTAGCCTTACCGACGATCAGCTCAAGGAGGAGATGATCAACTCGGCGGCACAGCGTATTGAAGAGACCATGTTCGTGCCCAAGGTCGAGTCGGCCAACTATGCGCACCCACAACATGCCCTCGCGAACGCTACCAACACCGGGGAGATGACCGCCGTCCAACAACTCTTGCGCGAAGGCGTACCAGAGCACGGTGCCAGCCCCTCCAACTTCCCCAAACTCCTCAAAGTGGTTCCGGCAACAACCCTGCATCATTCGGCCGGTTCCGCTGCACCCGGCGGAGATAAGCCCGCCGATCTTGAGATGGGTCCGTACATCTTTCTTACCGGCTTTACGATCGGCCACGACTATGAGTGGAGCTGGGGAATTAGCGTCACGATCAACTGGTGCGTCGTGGGCTGCTCGTCAACTTACAGCATCGATCTGCATGCCGGCTTCAATTATGGTTTTGGCTTGCGCTTCCCGATCCATACCCAGTTCAAGTATCACACCGTGGTCCACGGGAATAATTCGGCTGAGGCGGATTTGACGGCGACTTTTGAACCCATTGAGGGCACCGTAAACGATTTCTTCTCCGCCGGACTTTCCTCCGACCAGATGTACGATGGCAAAGAACTGGTGGCCCAGGTCGGCGCAAACGCCGGTTTTGATTACAATCTGCCCGTTGTCGGAAGCGGCGGGCAAGGGTTCAATGTTGGCGTGGATTTTACCGACCTGCTGCCGGCTCCTTATACGCATGGCAAGTTCCTACCGCCGGCTCCCGGAGCACACGGTATCGACTCTCCCTATGTCTTTAACACCATTGATCTGCTTGGTGATCTGTTCAATTTTGGTGCCGTCGGCGGAGCGGTTTACCCCGCCGTGAATGTCAATCTCCATTCCAACAAGCTGGAATTCACATTGAACGACGAGATCCTGAGACGCCAAACGCGTCTGACTAAAACTGGACAAACGGTCTCTCTCGGCCTCAGCCAGATCGCAAATGGTAGTGAAAGCCATTTCAGCATCGGCAATCCGGTCTACAACCTCGGATTTACGTTGACGCCAGGCCTCGCGCCAACCGTGTTTGTGGATGTCGCGGTGTGGTCCAATACCTGGACCTGGCCCGTTTGGTTTCCTCAGCTTGCCGTTGATCTTCCCCCCAATGGCATTGATTTCGGCTGCCATGCCGGAACAACCTGTGTGATGGATTTCACGGAAGTCTATGACGCCAGCACTGGACAGGTCAGAGACGTGTCCAAGGAGGCCGACGTGGCCGACAGGACCCTGACAGGCGGCGGGTGTCAACTGGTCGGTACTCGCACCAGCGGCCAGCCTGGGAAATATCTGTGCCCCGTCAAAGGCATGCTGGGATTGTGCCAAGCCATGCTCAAGAATGATGCGGTGGCAAGTTGCGGCGCGCTTGTGCCAAACGTCGTTGACGAAATCCTGAAGCGCGGACACTGTACCAGCAGCGACGGCGCCTATGTCTGCCCGGGCGACATGATGGGCCTCTGCGATGTCTATCTGAAGAATCAAGAGATTCTGTCTTGCAAACAGAAATGACGCCGCTTTCCTGCTAGCAGTTGCGGGCATGCTAGCCATCGGCTTCACTCGAACCGGTGTCGGAGCTTCACCCGGGATCGGCGGGTGGCCAAGAGGTAGAATCTGGGTGGCGGGTGGCCAAGAAGCTCGGACTGGAAAGCAAATGGGTGACCCATCGTTTGGCTTCTGAGGGTGCGGTTGTTGAGAGTTCACGATCAATAACTTCATGTAACAGAGAGCTGAAGCGAATGGTGAGCAATCGAACATCCAAGCGATAGCGTACCATTGACCCTCTAAGAACCCTTGGGATAAGCTCTACATCTAATTGGCGAGGAGGAGCCTCGTTGGGCAATTCAATAGCATTGATACGAGCAATGGACTCGCCTGAGTGGAACGCCGACGTTTACGGGGCGTTATCATCTCTATCGCGGCTGGCCGCAGCCGTCAGAAATAGAGGGACGGTTATCAGGCTGGCCTATAGCCTGCACACAGCGAATCGTTCCCTGAGATCGCTCTTTGAGAAAGTCGAAGCGGCCATGAGCGGAAGCCTTAAGCCTGATCCCGGGGCTGAGGTGCCTACACCGCGACGCTTGCTTGACTCAGCAGACAAGCTTTTGAAATTGTCTCGAGACATTGACTACATGTACGAATTGCTAAGGCGTGTGGGACTGACAAATAATTCCCTCACTGCAGGCAATTTGGCAAGGTTTCAGTCTTACCGAGCGCAAATTGAAGACTTGGCTGATTGGTTTGAATTGATGGCTCAGTCCGACGAAGTCAAAGCGATTTTTGAGCGCGGGCTTCGTGAAAGAGAACGAGGGGAGATATTCGATCTCGAACGAGCCTAATGCAGCGCTCACGATACGCATCACTAGCACGCCGGCAAAATACCTGGCTTCTCTAGACAAGCCTACAAGAACAAGAATAAATGCAAAACTCGGGGAGATCGCAAAATCCCCGTATGACACGAGACTGTCGTACCCGCTGGTTGGTCAAACAAAACGCAGCAGCCGCGTGGGCGGGTACCGCATCTTGTTCGAGATCATAGCAAATGAATTGATCGTTTCGGACATTGGACCAAGAGGTCAAATCTACAAGAAGCTGTAAACGGTCGACGCACCCCTAACCCGCTAGGGTAATCTCGGGTGGCTTACCCATTGGCGGATGGGCGGGTGGCCCACAGGTGGAAACTGGGTGCCGCACCCTTTGCGTTTGGTTCATAAATGGCGCGGATGTTGACTTTTCCTTTTCTGGGAGTAGCCCAAGTACCAGTTTCGAACGTAGTACCCACTAAATAATAGTAGACAAACGGTAAATAATGTGCTAAGCTACCTCCGTCATGCTGAGGGGACGCTGCTCTTGTGCCATTTCGGAACGCCTCACCCCTTCACCCACCTCACAAAATCCGCTAAGTCCAATCATTCCCGTACATCCGAAAAATCCTCCCGTAAGTCCAATTATTCCCGTACATACGCAAAAACAGGGGGGTGGGGGGTGCTTTTTTGAACTTTCAACTGGGCATCCGATCAGGGATGCCCATCCTGAGAGAGCCCGCCGCGGCGGGCGAGCCGAAGGATCTCTCCCCTCTCGCTCCTCTAACATGATCAACCGTTCCATTTCGGAATTTTCCCCGACCCTCTCGTCCCGCCTCTCGCGACAGATCTTCCGCCGCCACGCTCTTCTCTGTGCTCTCCGTGCCCTCTGT
>CAYOOS010000248.1:0-6537 GCA_964405585.1 uncultured Acidobacteriaceae bacterium
CATTTGATTTTTGGGGAGAGCGGGAAGAAGAAGCGATTTGCGAAGAGCGGGAAAGAGTGAGGCAAGAATCTACGGCTGCCTCGCGATTCCTCGCACAAAAAGCGTGCGATGGAAAACCGTACCTCCACTCCGGGCCGGCAAAAACCGCCGTCCCTCCGGTAGGAATGACAGGCTTTTGATTAGCAACGAGTGGGAAGGAAGAGCGAGTTGTGTTGAGCCTTAGACTTGCTGGACAGTGCCCGGGACAGCGACTGGCAGAGTTGGCGGCGCGACGGGGAGCACAATCCACAATATCAGGTAAACAAGAAATCCCGTGCCGGCAAAGAAGACAGCCAGGAGCCAGACGACGCGAACTAGGGTGGGATCGAGATCGAAATAGTCGGCAACGCCGGCACAGACGCCGCCGAGCTTCTTGTCTCTGCTGGAGCGCATGAGGCGCTTGGCTACGGGAGCCACTGGAGGAATAGCGGCGCCGGGCAAATCGGGCTGTTTTGCGCCACAGTTGTAGCAGAACCTGGAACCTGGGGCGATGTCCTTCTGACATGATGGGCAAAGCATGTGGTTACCCCCACAGAGCAGTATCGATGGGATTCTAAACTTATATACGGAAAAGGGGAGGAAAAAGTTCCAAGGGGGTAGGACCAGGTGAAGAAACCCAAGCCCAGGCAGCTAATCCGTGGCTGGGAGAACGAATTTCAATCTAATCGATCTTGCATGGGGCGGTGCCACGATCCCTCCGCTGCGCAACGGCATACGGCGCCGTTGCTCCGGTCGGGATGACAGCGATGGGGAGATTGCCCCGAGACCCAGGTAAGAAATTGAATCTGCGGCACCCCGCAAAGAAGAAGGGGGATTCATCGCACAAAAGACGTGCGATGCAAAACCGTTCCTCACTTCGCGGACTGCGTTCGGAATGACGGAGACGGGCAGACGCTCCTTGCACAAATGGGGTCGAGCAATGCTCGACTCCTACAAAGGCGGGAAAAGGGATCAGTAGGCTAGGAGGTTATGGACGGCGGCGAGCAGGTCGTCGGTTTGTGGGAGGATGGCGTCTTCGAGATGAGGATGGTAGCCGCAGAAAGTGTCGCGGGCGGCGACGCGTTTCACGGGGGCATCGAGATCGGAGAAAAGTTCTTCGGCGATGCGCGCGGCGATTTCGGCGCCGTAGCCCCAGCTCATCATGTCTTCATAGGCAACGATGACGCGATGGGTTTTGCGAACGGTGGTGGCGATGGCTTCCCAGTCGTAAGGAGAGAGGGAGCGAAGATCGATGATTTCGACGGAGATGCCTTCGCGTTCGAGGGTGGCAGCGGCAATTTCGGCGCGGCGAACAACGGCACCATAGGTGATGATGCTGACCTGTTGGCCTTCCTTGACAAGGCGGGCTTTGCCAAAGGGGATGGTGAAATCCGGGCCGGGATACTCAGAGCGATTGTAAGGCTGGCGATAAAGATGTTTGTGTTCGAGGAACATCACGGGATCGTCGCAGCGGATGGCGGTGCGCAGCAGTCCGGCAACATCGAGAGCGGTGGAAGGCATGACGACGCGCAAGCCGGGGCAATGGGTGAAGATGGATTCGCCGCTCTGGCTGTGATAAACGGCGCCGCCGGTGAGGTAGCCGCCGATAGCTACGCGAATTACCATGGGGCACTTGAAGGTGCCGTTGGAGCGCCAGCGAAGAACGCAGAGTTCATCGCGAATCTGCATCATGGCGGGCCAGATGTAATCGAAGAACTGAATTTCGGCGACGGGTTTCAGGCCGCGAGTGGCCATGCCGATTGCGCGGCCAACGATGCCAGCCTCGGCCAGGGGAGTGTTGAAGACGCGATCGGCGCCATATTTGCGTTGTAACCCGGCAGTAGCTTTGAAGACTCCGCCCTTCCCTTTCAGCTCACGAAGGGTTTCCTCGCGGCTGGCATCCGCGACGTCTTCGCCAAAGACGAGTATGCGTTCATCACGAGCCATTTCATCCAGGAGAGTGACGGCGACCATTTCGACCATGGTCTTGGGATTGCCTTGGAATTTGGGCTCGGTGGCGAAAGACGCGGAGGTAGGGTCGATGTCCGGCGAATAAACGTTCAAGGGGATGGAAGAGACTTCGGGAGGCACAGCGGCGAGAGCCTGATCGGCGGCTTCGCGGACTTCGCGATCCACTTGCGATTCGAGGGCTTCGATCTCTTTCTGATCGAGAAGGCCTTCGCGAATGAGGAAAAGAGAAAATTTGGAGAGGGGATCGCGGCGAGCTTCGGCTTCGCGCTCTTCCGGAGTTTTATAAAGCTTTTCGTCATCCGAGAGCGAGTGAGAGTACGGACGCGTGACACGGGCGTGAACAAGCGCGGGGCCGCGGCGTTCACGAGTGTAAGCGACGGCATCTTTGCAGACGGCGTAACTCTCCAGCGGATCCGTGCCATCGCATTCGGCGATATGCAGGCCGGGAAAACCTTGCACCAGGCGGGAGATGCTGCCACCGGCGGTTTGCACTTCTACGGGAACGGAGATGGCGTAACCGTTGTCCTCGATGAGATAGAACAGGGGAAGTTTCTTGGCGCAAGCGACGTTGAGGGATTCCCAGAATTCGCCTTCGCTAGTGGCACCATCGCCGGAAGAGACGTAGACGATCTCCTCGGGCTGGTGATTGACGTGTTGGCCGAGGGGAGCTTTTTGCGCTTGATCGAGAGCTTTGTGGCGGTGGTCGTAGTACAGCGTGGCTTCGGCGGCACCCGCGGCATGCAGGAATTGTGTGCCGGTGCAAGAGGATTTGCTGACGAGATTCCATTGCGGATGTCCCCAATGGGAGGGCATCTGGCGTCCACCAGAGCTGGGATCGTCTTTGGCGCCGACGGCCTGGAGGAGCGTGTCGAGAGGCGTGACGCCGAGCATGAGGCAAAGGGCGCGGTCGCGATAGTAAGGATAGAGCCAATCGACGCCGGGACGAAGTAGTAGGCCGGCAGCGGCGGTGACAGCTTCATGGCCGGCGCTGGAGATCTGGAAGTAAATTTTGTTTTGGCGCTTAAGTTGGATTTCGCGGTCGTCGAGGCGCCGCGAGAGGTACATGGTGCGGTAGAGACGTACGAGGGAGTCGCGATCCAAGCCGTGATACTTGGGCGAATCGATCTTGGTGATTTTCACGCGAGTTTGCACGGCCATGCGGTTCGCCCTCGTGGTGGACAGGATTCAATCGCGCGCGAATTCTTATTATACCGAAGGAGGGTAGAAGGGCGATAGGAAAGCGAGGTGGTTAGCACGCAAACGGCAGTACTATACCAGGTCGTCAAACTGCTTTTCGGTGGCGGCGAACTGGGGGTCAGCGGGCTTGACGACGGTGGGGGAAGCGCCCTGAAAAGGTTCCTCGGAAGGAATGCGGTCAAGCCAGCGCTGTCCAGATAGCTTTTCGTGATTGGAGAAGTCCAGACGGACGAGGAGCTTTACGGTTTCGGCGGGGGCAGCGGCCGGCGATTCGGGCTTGTCTTTGCTCTTGCCTTTGGATTTGCCGGGCTTTTCGGAATCGCCGGTTTTGGCAACTGGTTCGGGAGAAGCAGCGGCGATGCGTTCAAATTTGAAGAGGAGCTTCTTGTCGAGGCGGTAGGCTTGCTTCCAACCTTCGAGTTTGTGGCGTGCTAGTTGAGCCTTTTCTTCGTCTTTCGCGAAGTCAAATTGAATATAGGTGTGGGGCATAAAATAAGTTTGCGTCTCGCGGGGGGAGTAAGTCAAGAAAGGGCAGAGAAAAGGGAGACGCTGGTGGGGAGATTGATTCGGAGGGGGATTGTTTTGTGCGTTGTTTTACGTTGTGAAAGCGGCGGCGAGCCGCCGCACTCCAAAGCGGAATTTGAGAATGACTGGGAGTTGGAGTATCCTCTTGTTCTCAAGAATGAAGACGAGGCACCACGTTCCTATCGCTCCGGGAAAATTGGGGGCGTGGGTGTGCCTGGCGGCGGTGATGCTTCTGTGGGCGCCGTTGTGGGCGACGGCATGGCAGTCGGATGGAATGGGGTGTTGTAAGGGTGGGATGTGCCTGACGCACGGACACTCGAAACCCGATGCCGCCGGGCCACGGCAGGCCGGCGAAGAAGAGACACCAATGGACTGCCAGCACCATGGCGAAACAGGCATGGGTAGCTGCTCGATGACCTGCTGCACCGAAAGCACCCATACCCTGACGACGCCAGCGATTTTTGTGATGCCGGAGCCTGCGAGGATTGACCAGCCTTGTGAGGCAACGATCGTTGCCGGAAACTCTGCACCGACGGAATTTTTTCAATTGTTTGCCCCGCCCTCGCCCCCTCCTCGCACATCTCTTTTCTCCCTGTAATTTCCCGCATCTCCTTGCGAATTAGAACCTGTTCCGGGTCCCAGTGACTCGCCGCGGATTTTTTCCGCCATTCAACGGAGAAGAATTGATGACGGAGCGCATTTTGCTTTTTGTGGCAGCCGTATTCCTTTTTGCTAGCGGAGTGTCTGCAACCATATTCGGAACGGTGCGGGGAGTCGTGCACGATCCGCAGCATCGGCCGGTGGCCGACGCGTCGGTAAAACTGAAGTCGGCAACTTCCGATTGGACGCAGACGGTACAGACGGACCAGGATGGGGCGTTCTTGTTTACGGCGGTGCCGGTCGGCGATTATCAAGTTTTGGTGACGAGAAGCGGGTTCGCTGATGAGCAGGAAACGGTCACGGTGGTTTCGGGTTCGTTGCCGACACTGCATTTACAACTCAAGATCGCTTCCGTGAATCAGACGGAAACCGTGACAGCTGAAGGACAGGAAGGGGTGGAGAACGTCGATTCCGTGACCCCGACTACGCTGCTGGGGCGCGTCGACATTGCGCAAACGCCTGGGGCAGACCGCACCAACGCGCTGCAAATGATTACCGACTACGTGCCGGCGGCGTATGTAACGCACGACATGTTGCATATGCGGGGGGGCCATCAGGTGGACTGGCTGATTGACGGCGTCCCGATACCGAATACGAATATCGCCACGAATTTGGGCCCGCAGATTGACCCGAAGGACATTGACTATCTGGAGATTCAGAGGGGCAGCTACGAAGCCGATTACGGCGACCGCACCTATGGAATCTTTAACATCGTGCCGCGAACCGGGTTTGAGCGGAACAATGAGGCGGAACTCGTAATGAGTTTGGGGAATTGGTACCAGACGAACGACCAAATCAATTTCGGCAGTCACAACGAGCGCTGGGCTTATTACGCGAGCTTGAACGGAAACCGGTCAAACTATGGGCTGGAGACCCCGATTGGAGAAGTTGTGCATGATGCAGAGAACGGCTACGGAGGATTTGCGTCCTTCATCTACAACCCCAATTCGCAGAATCAACTTCGTTTGGTCACTTCTCTGCGGCAGGACTATTACCAAATTCCGTACGACCCGGATCCCAACTCGATCGGAAATCAGTCGTACCCCAGCTACGGTCTTCGTGACGGCGAGCATGAGACCGATGGCTATGTAGCTTTCACCTGGGTGCACACGTTCAATCCCCATTTACTGCTGACGGTTTCGCCGTTCTATCACTACACCAAGGCCGACTACCAGGCTTCGCCGAGCGACACGCCCGTGGTCACGAATGCGGATCAGAGTTCCAATTATGGGGGTTTACAGGCGGCGGTGAATGCGAGTCTTTGGAAAAACGAGCTCCAGGCAGGCTTGTATGGCTTCGCACAGAACCAGAGCAACTACTTCTACAACTTTTTTCAGCCTTGCGTCGCGCCCTGCCAGAATTTCCCCGCCTCGTCGGCTTCGATCACCGGAGGACTTGAGGAAACATTCCTGAGTGACAAATTCAAGGTGACGCCGTGGCTGACGTTGATTGCCGGCTTGCGGCAGTCGCATTTCGACGCCCCAGGAATTGGGGCTCAACCGGGAATCGTGGAGAACGCGACAGACCCTCGCTTGGGTATCGCCGTCAAAGTCCCGCACCTGAACTGGGTCTTTCGCGCCTTTTACGGGGACTTTTACCAAGCCCCGCCACTTGCGACGGCCACCGATTCACTTGCCAGCTTAGCAGGCCCTCAGGGCTATTCTTTCGCTCCCCTGCACGGCGAGAGGGATGAAGAACACCAGTTTGGCGTCACAATTCCCTATCGCGGCTGGGCTCTCGACGCCGACACTTCTAAAACACGGGCGACGAACTGGCTGGATCATAACAATATCGGAGAATCGAATCTCTTCTGGCCGATCACGTGGGATGCAGCCTTGATTAGAGGGTGGGAACTCACGCTGCGGTCCCCCCGGTTGTGGCATCGCGGCCAGTTTCACCTTGCCTATTCAAATCAAATTGCGGAGGCGACCTCGCCCATCACCGGAGGCTTGATCTGCCCACCGGCAACACCAACGTGCTCGCAGTATCCACCGCCGGGATATGGACCGGTGGACCACGACCAGAGAAACACATTGAACCTGGGATTCAACGCAACGCTTCCCTGGCAGTCGTTCGCTTCAACGAATGTGTACTACGGATCGGGATTCACGAACGGGATTCCGAACGCGCAATATCCCGGGAACTATCTGCCCGGACACACTACAT
>CAYOOS010000249.1:0-6532 GCA_964405585.1 uncultured Acidobacteriaceae bacterium
AACAGTCGCGGACACACTGGAACTTGCCGGGGGAATCCTGCCAGCAGCGGCTTTGCGGCACGTCGAGGTGCAACGACTCGAAGCGCACGAAAAGCGCACGATGTTGAGCCTGGACCTGTCGGCGGACAACTCCGCGCCTGCCCAACTCGCTTCCTTCCGGATTCAGGATGGCGATGAAATTCACATCTTTCCAATCGCGCCCTACAACCAGGACACCATCTACTTGCAAGGACACGTTCTCCGCCCCGGGCGGTATTCCTACCGCGATGGGATGAAACTGACCGATCTTGTTGCGTCGTACAAAGAAATCCTTCCCGAACCTGCAGCGCATTATGCGGAGATCATTCGCCTGAATCCACCGGACTTCCGCCCCAGCGTTGTGAGTTTTGACCTGGCTGCCGCAATGAACGATCCCACTACGGCTCCGCTGCTGCAACCCTTGGACACCGTGCGGGTTTTCAGCCGCTTTGATTTTGAAGCTGCTCCTACGGTTTCCGTTACTGGCGAAGTACGCTCGCCCGGCGCCTTTAGAACTTCCGGGCAAGCTTCTTTGCGCGATGCCGTTTATCTTGCAGGGGGGCTTCTGCCAGATGCCGCGCGGGACACGGCGCAACTCTTCCGCGTCAATCCGGACGGCACTTCGAAAATCTTCAGCGTAAATCTTGGGGAAGCATTAAACGGGAGCGCGGCAGACAACATTTTGTTGCAGCCCCGCGACCGGCTCCTGATCCACAAAAACAGTTCGCGGGTGGAACCCAGCACCGTCGAGATAACCGGTGAGGTGGCAAAACCCGGCCGCTATCCCTACACGGACAACATGCATTCGGCGGATCTGATTCGGGCCGCCGGCGGCCTAAAACGCAGCGCCGATATCAGTACAGCGGACTTGACGCGCTATGCCGCCTCGGGCGGTTCCTCGGAGCGCTTGCAGATATCGCTGGCGTCCCTGCAAAACGGCAACGCCACCGAAGACGTTCCCCTGCATAGCGGGGATGTGCTGGCCATTCGGCAAGTTCCCGGATGGAGCGATATCGGCGCGGCCGTGAAAGTCAGCGGAGAGGTCAAGCATCCCTCCACGTTTGGCATTCAACCAGGGGAGCGGCTGAGTTCGCTTCTGGAACGAGCCGGTGGATACACGGAGCAGGCCTATCCCTACGGGGCCGTCTTGATGCGCAGAGAAGTGAAGGAACTGGAAGCCCAAACACAAATGGAACTGATCGCTCGAATGAAGGAGGAGCGAATCCAACTCAGCGCGCTGCCTGAGACAGACACCAACCAAAGAAATACAAAGCTGAACGCTCTGGCGCAGACGGACTCCACCATGGTGCAAATTGCGAAGACGCCTCCAATCGGACGCGTGGTAATCCACATCGCCGCCGACGTTAAACAATGGAAGAACACGGCAGCCGATGTCACCTTGCGCGACGGAGACGTCTTGGTTATTCCGAAGAAAGCAAACGTGGTGACGGTGAACGGCCAGGTATTCAATCCGACGGCGATTAGCGCCGAACACGGACGATCCGCGAAGTGGTACTTGAGCCAGGCCGGTGGTTTGACACCCATTGCGGACAAGAAGGCAGTCTTCGTGATCCGCGCGGATGGATCAGTCATCTCCTCGAAAAACAACAGCGGAGGCTGGTGGGCGGGAGATCCCATGAGCGCCGCGCTGCGGCCGGGAGACATGGTTGTGGTCCCGGAAAAGACGCCAAAGATTGGAGGCATGAACTGGACGGCAATCATGCAGACGGCTCAGGTGGCTTCTTCGGTTGCGCTCGCGGTGGCTTATATCCATCCGTAAGCGAGGAGAATTTTGTATGTGGAGGGCGGGAATCGTGATGACGGGATGGCTGGCTATTCAAGGCCTTACTGGAAAAGGTGGATACGCTGTGGCCTGTCCGCAGGATCCCCAGGAGAAGAGCAACACCGAATCGTCATCGAAGAACGAGTCTATGCCAGCAAAGGACAAAACAGACAAGAGTATCAAATTGAATGGCGAGGAGCCTGGGGCCACTACTACGTTGCCTCACAACGCCAGGCAATTTGGCGAGAGATTCTTGCTGGACCAAAAAGAAATCTGGACCAGCCCGACTCATTTGAATTGGTCCGACGCGAACTGGCTGGTACCTATGAGCGGGATTACAGCAGGGTTGTTTGTAACGGATGCCGACATGAGCCGGCACATCTCGCACAATCCAACGACCCTGAGTCAGTACTACAAGGTGTCTGATGCAGCTGTCGGTGGACTTCTTGGCGGGGCAGGTGCCATGTGGCTGCTGAGTTATCCCAAACACAATTCGCATTGGCGCGAGACCGGTTTTCTGGCTGGAGAGGCCGTTGTAAACAGTCTCTTTGTTGTGGAAGGGATGAAATATCCGCTCGGGCGCGAGAGGCCGTTTCAGGGTGATGGCAGTGGACCATTTTTCCATGGTGGGAGTACATCTTTTCCCTCCGAACATTCTGCAGCCGCCTGGGCAGCCGCAGGGGTCATTTCGCATGAGTATCCGGGACCGCTGAGCAAGATTATTGTCTACAGTTTGGCTTCCCTGGTGGATTACTCGCGGTACCGGGCGCGACAACACTTTCCTTCGGACATTTTTGTGGGCAGCCTCATTGGCAATATGGTGGCCCAAAATGTCTACAGCAGGCACTCTGACTCCGAGTTGGGCGGCGCAGAATGGGGATCGATGAGCCGGTTTTTGCGCGGCCACGAAGGGCTGACCCCGCAAAACATGGGCTCACCCTATGTTCCACTCGATAGTTGGGTCTATCCAGCCTTTGACCGGCTCGCGGCGCTGGGATATGTAAACAGCGGCATCTTCGGGATGCGGCCTTGGACACGCCTGGAATGCGTGCGTCTCCTAAACGAAGCAGCCGGGAATCTCCTCCAGAGAGGCTCTGAAGATGCAGAAGCACTCCACCTGCAGGCTTCTCTTGCAAAAGAATTCATCAAAGATTCTGCTGCTATCGACAGTGGAGATAATCGCAGTCTGCAACTGGAATCAGCTTACACAAGAGTATCCGGGATTTCCGGCAAACCTCTGACGGACGGATATGACTTCGGCCAAACCATTACGAACGACTTCGGCCGGCCATTCGCCGCAGGCTTCAACACAATTGAAGGGTTTTCCGGATGGGCTTCAGAAGGACACTTCACAGCCTATGTCCGTGGGGAGTATCAACACGCGCCAGAGAATCCCGCGCTTCCCGAGCAGGCACTGCAGTTAATCCCCTACCTACAGGGTCAAGTGGCCACGCCGGTGCCTCCTAATACGGCCACCCCCACCGTCAACCATTTCCAGTTGCTCGATGCCTACGTTGCCGTGAATCTCGACAATTGGCAGGTGTCGTTCGGGAAACAAAGTTTGTGGTGGGGACCAAGTGAGGGCGGCCCGATGATGTTCAGCGACAACGCCGTTCCCGTCACGATGTTCCGCATCAACCGCGTCTCGCCACTGAAGCTTCCTTGGCTTCTTGGGCTGATGGGCCCGCTGCGGGCAGAATTCATTCTCGGGCAACTTTCGGGCCACGAGTTTGTTTATGGTGCCTCCACCGGATTGATTGGGCAATGGGGACAATATCTCAACCCGCAACCATTTATCGACGGTGTAAAGCTGAACTTCAAGCCCACACCCAATTTTGAATTCGGCGTGGACGTCACCACTGTCGTTGGCGGACCGGGCCAGCCCTTTACGACCCATCAATTCCTCAAGAGTATGTTCAGTTTCGGCAATGGGCCCTATGGAAGCACCTCTGATCCGGGTGACCGGCGGTCGGGCGTGGATTTCAGCTACAAGATTCCCGAGTTGCGCAACTGGCTCACATTCTACGGTGATGCCTTTACCGAAGATGAATATTCCCCGTTGGGCTACCCTCGAAAGTCCGCGTTCCAGGGGGGAATCTACCTCCCAAGGATTCCACGTATCCCCAAATTGGACCTGCGAGTGGAAGGCGGCTCCACTTCCCCCATGAGTTTCGCTGAATGCAACGGCTGTTTTTATGAGAATGGCCGCTTCTACAACTCGTATACGAACCTCGGCAACCTGATGGGGACATGGATTGGGCGCGCCAGTCAAGGCGAGCAGGCGTGGAGCACCTATTGGCTAACGTCCCGCGACACGATTCAGTTCAACTACCGGCATCGGAAAGTGGACGACCAGTTTATTCCCAATGGCGGCACGGTAAACGACGAAGGGGTAAAGGCCAGTTTTTGGTTGGGTAATGCAACCAGCGTGTCCGCATCGTTCCAGTATGAGAAGTGGAACATCCCCCTGCTGGCTTCGACGATCAGATCCAACGTGACGACCTCAGTCGAGCTTAGCTTTTGGCCTGGCAATTGGGGTTTGCAGGCTCATTAGGCAAGCCTGAGTTTTGCTCAAAGGCGATACTCGATTTCGCCTGGGCACGATCGAGTTGAATCAGGGTAGAACGGCCAAGGAGATGTGGAAAACGTGACGCAGACAGGCACAAAGCTTCAGCCAGAACTCGCGCCAGACTCGGACCTGGGAGAGATTTCACTCACCGGAGAGGATTCCGAGGAGTCCCGCAACGGACAAGTAGACCGTCTGCGCCTGCTTTGGGGGAGCCGACGGCTAGTGCTGCGCGCGACGCTCATCGGTTTTCTCGCCTTTACGCTCATGGCATTCTTGATTCCGAAAACGTACACCAGCACAGCACAGCTTATGCCGCCGGATGCGCAATCCGTTTCGGGAATGGCCATGATGGCTGCATTTGCGGCCCGGGGGAGCAGTCCTTTGGGGTCGGTAGCAAGCGACCTGCTTGGCCTGAAAAGTTCCGGCGCCTTATTTATCGGCGTATTGCGAAGCGAGAGTGCGCAAGACCATCTGGTGCAGAAGTTTGATTTGAGAAAAGTTTATGGCAGGCGCCTTGTCTCGGACGCCCGTTTAGCACTCGATGGAAACACTCTGATTACCGAAGATCGCAAGAGCGGCATCATCAGCATCAGCGTGACCGACCGCAGCCCACAAAGAGCCGCCGCCCTCGCCAACGCTTATGTGGAAGAGTTGAATTCATTGGTCGTTGACCTCTCGACCTCTTCCGCCCACCGGGAACGCGTCTTTCTCGAAGAGCGCCTCAAGGTTGCCAAGCTGGATCTGGACGAAGCTACCAACGCGCTCGCGCAATTCTCCAGCAGAAACAATACCCTCGACATCCAGCAGGAAGGAAAAGCCATGCTCGATGCCGCTGGAACTCTCGCCGGAGAAATGATCGTGGCGCAATCGCAGCTCGAGGAACTCCGGCAGATCTATACCGACAACAATCCTCGCGTGCGATCCATGAATGCCCGCGTGGCCGAACTTCGTAAGCAGGTTGAAAAACTTGGCGGCACGCAGGAGAACCTCGCTGGCGGCACGGTCGCGGCATCCAGCCAATCTCCCGCCGTGCCGACGGGCAAGTCCGCCAACATGCCTTTTCCCACGATCCGGAATCTGCCGCTGCTCGGCGCCAAGTATGCCGATTATTATCGCCGCGCGAAAATCCAGGAAACTGTCTTCGAGCTGCTGACCGAGCAATACGAGTTGGCCAAGGTGGAAGAGGCGAAAGAAACCCCCAGTGTGAAAGTGCTGGACCCGGCAATGGTTCCCGAAAGGAAGTCGTTTCCCCCCCGTCTGCTGATTCTGTCCTTAGGCACTTTTCTTGTGTTTGCCTTCGCCGTTGTCTGGGTATCCGCTTCGGCGCGTTGGGAAGAGATTGATGCGCAGGATCCGCGCAGAGTTCTTTTGCACGAAGTCGCCGGGACGTTACGGGCACAGATGCCTTGGGCGCCGCAAAATAACGGCGAGCCGCGTTCTGGAGCGCAACGGATTTGGGCTCGATTCCGCCATCGCCAGCCTACTGCTGACGATACGGTTGATCACTAGAGCCTAGTGTAGGTTGCTATTTGTAAAGGGGTTAGGTCACATATTGCCCTGTAAGTGACGGGGCGAAGCTGTCTTTAGCTAATCGGGAGAGCATCGTTCATGCAAAGTGTCGCGCCTATGTCTGACTCCGTCGTCCGCGCTCCATTGCCGTTTGGGCCGCCGGACATGGCCATCTTTTCCCAGCAATGGTATGCCGCTTACACTTGCGCCAACCACGAAAAGCGCGTTGCGGCGCAACTGCAGGCCCGGGGAATAGAGCATTTTCTGCCCGTTTACCACTCTGTTCGCCGCTGGAAGGATCGGCGCGTTAAGTTGGAGATGCCCCTCTTTCCAGGGTACGTCTTTGTCCGTCTCGCCCTCTGCGACAGGCTTCCTGTGTTGCAAGTCCCCAGCCTGGTTCGCCTGGTCGGTTTCGGTTCCTTGCCCACCGCCTTGCCAGACTGCGAAATGGACATCCTGCGCCGCGCGCTTACGCAGGAACACTCCGCGCAACCGCACCGCTTCTTCACTGTCGGCCGCCGCGTGCGCATCACTGGCGGTCCGTTCGCCGGTCTCGAAGGGGTGCTCACCCGCATAAAGAGCAACCTCAGGGTCGTCCTCTCGCTCGAGCTTATCCAGCGTTCCACCTCCGTCGAGGTGGATGCCGCCTACCT